>CAYNUX010000579.1:0-2445 GCA_964400115.1 uncultured Cytophagia bacterium | reverse complement strand
CAGGCTGTGTAGTTACATTTAATAAATGAAAATATATTATAAATTGCCTAAATGTCAAGTATTGTTTAACGAGAATCTATCCCAACTTCCGCTCTTTGAAAAGAACAGTGTTATGTATCAACGGCTTACGTGGGTAGGCACTACGGATTTTATTCCGACTTTTTATTATGCCAGGATTTTTGTGATAGGTAAATTCTTGTAATCGACCCCTAATTTTTCATAAATTTCCTCATGAATCGCTTCGGGAACGCCCGGTTTTCGTAAATGAATGACCGGGCCATCAGTTGTGGGCAAGGTGATAGTTGCGTAGGTATGACTTCGCATCACTCGCTTGACCGTCGCCCAGGAATGATGTACCCCTCGGGTTCGCAGCGTATGCTCCACCGAATGAAGCAGGTCATAAGCCAAAATGGAAATGAACACGTGACTATCCACCCGCCGCTCCAGTTGATGAAAATTGGGTCGCAAGCCCAGATCGCTCTTGAGATTTCGGAACGCTTTTTCCAGGCGAGTCAACAAAATATACGTGTGCCAGATCGTTCGATCGTCCAAATCCTGACGATTGGTTTTTAGCAAATAATTGCCGTCCAATGCCGATAATTTTTCCGCCTTCTCCTGTTTGATATGCCAGGATAAATGCGGCTTCCTGATGACTGGCGTCACCGCAGGATACCCATCGGGATATTTTTTCTGTAACTGAGCCAACTCCGATGCCAGCTTCACATGACTGATCTTGAAATTATCGCATTTTTTCTTCCGACTTTTTAGAGAATTTAGCAATCGTTTGGGAGTCACTCCATCTGACGAAACCTCGTAATCAAAGGCAAAGGGCGTGAATTCAATCTCGTAATAATGGGCAACTCGGCGATGTCGCTCCCGAAGCCTGCCGATGGCTTGTTCCACCTTGACCGGATCCGTGCGATTGCCCTGCTCAATCGACCGTTGCAATTTCTCCAGATCATGCTCCAACCGGGCTTCAGCACGACTGCGGATCGCCGATTCTTTCTGATGCCGACCGGTACTCTTGCACAGCAAAAACGTCTCGTCGCCCTCTCGCTTGAGACAAATTTCAACCTGATTATTCTTGTCAGATTTTAATATTTTGAAATTTTCATGGGCAAAATCATCCACAAACTGTTTCTCCTCACCCGATCGGGATGCAACGATATAACTGAGATTGTGGGACTTCAACAGGTCGATGTTATCCTGGCTGACAATACCCCGATCCATGATAATCGTGGGAATTTCTGCCCGGGCAAAATCAGATTTCAATCTTTTGATAATGGTTTCCAGGGATTTGGCATCAGACATTTTGCCGTTAAACGTGAAATGTTTGCGGATAAATCCCTGGCCATCCAGCACCAACGCTACCACGATCTGAGGGCAATCGCTGCGTTTTTCCTTCTGATTTTTGTTGTATTCGGCTTTGGGATTTTTCGCGCAAATGCCCTCAAAATAAGTATTAGTCAGGTCATACAGATAGATGGCGCTGTTCAGTCCGAACAACTGATCCGCCTGTTTATACAGAGCAGATTCGATTTTTGATTGGTGTTCTAATAATTTATCGGCAATTCGGTAAAAGCGATCGTCGGCGAATTCCTCAGCCTTTTCCACGATCAAGTCTTCGATGGCAGTGGTTTTTATCCACGAAGGAATCTTGTGCTCGCTATCACCGGCAATGAGACGATTCAGCACGGAAATTTCGGCAGTGTGAGACTGAATTTGGCTGAAGCCGCACGCCTTCAATATCTCAGGGAATCCCAGATAATTCCAGAAGTGATGCCCGATGAGCACACTGCCCAACTCCCGATCGTAGCTGTGGGTGACCTGATCCACGAACACTTCGGCCACCGATTGATCTTGAGGATTTTCCGTAAATACGGTGACCTGCTTTCGGCTGGCATCCCATCTGCCGTCGGTTTGAATTTTTTTGACCACCCGATCAGCCAAGTCAGCCACGGTGTTGGACACCATGAGACTGGTTTGTCCCAACAGCTTGTGTTCGACGCATCGGGCAACGGACTTTCGTAATTCTTTGGGAATATGGAAGTTAGTGCCCAATGACACGATAATTCGCTGGCGGATTCGCTCCCCGTCTCGATAATTTTCTACTAATTGTAGTATGGGATTAGTAGAATGTTTAGGTTTTTTAGTTCTGAAAAACATAATTCCTCCGATTCAAATTTTAGGAGCACAATATAGTACGGCGGGGGGGGAAAATCAAAGCATAATATATTAAAATATAGGCACTACATTTGCACCTCAAAAATTAAGTTATTGAAACTAAAGGAGTTATGAATTTTTATCATTTTACTTGAAATCGTCTAACTCGTTGCTTTAATTAGACTTGTAATTTTTTTACATTTTTGTAGATGCATAATTAGAGCGGAAGTTGGGCTAAAGCCATAAGCCATTCTTTTTATCAATTTAATTTTATTGTTAATC
>CAYNUX010000578.1:0-2445 GCA_964400115.1 uncultured Cytophagia bacterium | reverse complement strand
CCTCGCCCAAACCCTCCAGGCTGAGCTTCGCCAGGCCTGAATCGGCAGGGCCTTCGCTTTCCCGGCGCGGATTCCTCCGGGTTCGCCCGTCGATTCCTCCGCCGGAAACTCCGCCCTCCCCAAACCTCCCCAAAAAAGCAAAAACCGCTCTCAAAACAGCAGGTTAAATATCACCTTGGTTCGACAAATACATATTTACCATTATTTTCTTTCGCAACTTTTTGCAAGAAGGCAACAGCCTGAGGCGGTTTGTTTCCAATCAAAAAAGTATTGATTGAAATTCTTCTTCCCCTGTTATACCGCCTCGTGATCTCTAGGATTTTCTCTTCTTCAGGAAACACCCCGTCTGTCAACAACAGTATCACACACTCGCCTTTAGGAGACCGTCCGATCTGAAGCGCATAGGCCAATGCATCGACCGGGCCTGAAGTACCTTGCGCTGATATGGTGGTTATGAATTTACGCACTTTTTTTTTGTTTTCGTCTGTTGCCGGAAAAAGATTGTTTGGTAGTTGTGTCGGCGTCGGCTTGGGCGACTGTCTCGTCTGACGTCGTCCTGGAGCTTTCGGTACTCTTTCAGGCGATGATCTTCTTGCTTTGGTCGTGCGGCGATCTGTATATGACGGGTCAAATACCAGTGGTATTTCATCCGAGAAAAACACCACTTGAAAATACTGTTGTTTATTCAATTTATGGATCGATTCAAGAAGCGATAACCTTACCAAATCAAATGTATCGATCATGGATCCGGATCGGTCAATGACATAAACAACCCGTTGGGCAGATTCGAAAAAGTGGAAAAAACTAACATAGTTATCTTGCACTTTTTTGATGGTACAGTTCGTCAACTTAACTCCAAAAGGTTTACCCACATTTGTCGCAACACCAAAAAAATGTGGCTGACGCCCCGGATATTTCGGCTTTTTCGTGCAGCCGGCCAATTCCCCCTGCAATGTAACAAGTTGCCCTATTTGAATATCAAATAAATCCTTTTTTTGGGCCATGTCAAAATAAGCTGTAACAAGATAGCCTTTCTCGGTAGAAGTAGCCAGAACAATGAAACCCTGATCAATTTCATTTGGACGAATATCAGCAATCGCGAGAATCCAACGCACTTCTTTACCCTGGTATTCATCAAATGATGGCTCGTCGGACTCCTTGGGGGCTAACTTCTGCTCGAATTGATATTGTTCCAGAGCCTCTTTCTTTTGAAGTGTCGTCATGCGGTTCCATCCAGGAGAATTTCTTGGATCCCGGGATGTCTTTTTCGCGTCCTTCAAAATCACATCTGCCAAAGCTTCCGGACTGCTGAGCGGGCTCTTACGAACTCTGGGATGTCGACGTTCCTGAACCGGTCCAGGGGGAGTTTTCTTGTGGGAGGTGATTTGGAATTTTGTTTTTATTTCATTTACATCAGTTGGTTGGTCTCGCCTCGTTTGTGACTGCTTCATGCGTACTGAGCATAATACTTTCAACCATTTTGAAATGTCTTTTTGAGCCGACACTTTTTCATACAGAACAATTGCTTCATCCCACTGTTTCTTTTCAAAATGCTCCTCAGCTTTTGTAAAAGAAGGTTTTTCGAAAAGAACTATTTTGTCCACCTCCATCAACCTTTTGCTAATCATCTTTTCATTGGTCTTCATTTCAAACGTCAGCCAGGTCGCATCAGCATCTATCACAGTAACATTGTCATATAACAAGCCTTTGGTAGTAACTTGATCGGCATGGCTGGCAAAACCTGGAAACAAAATCATCCCCAGAATCCCCAGGAAAATAATTTGATTTACAACACTACGATGGATCATAATGCACCTCCATAGCCTGTAATGACACCATATTAACTGAGCCTCTTGCAAAACCCTCGAAGTTCGGCGGAACGTCCGCCGTCGAGCCTTCGAAAAGCAATGCCTGAGACTTTAGATATCAGTCCTTGCTTCAACTGTCAAGTGATTTCGTGCTCAAGCTGTGGGATTTTCGGGGCCTCTTGACGTGGAGGGAATCACTGGAGCGCAGACCCTGTGCGCGACGATGAACGCCAGCCAGTAGTTCAAGAAAACCGTAACGCGTTACTGCACAGGGAGGTGAGATATGGTGCGAACGCGCGCGTTGATGGAAAGTTTTTCGAAAAATCTCGGCAAATCTTGGCGAGTTTCTGCATTCGATCTAACCTCGCCACGGTTCGCGACGGCAGCACCGGCCAACTCGTCAACGGCTATTGGCTGGTCGAATTGTACTCGGTTTCACGGAAGAATCCCGCAGGCGATTCTGCTCGAACCGTTCAGCCATGAGCAACCATGCTGTCGCGACCAGAACCCCGTCATCATCGAAGCGGTTCGAAAGATTTTTCGCCTCACGAACCACCTCGGCGTCTTGGTCCTCGACCGGGGCGGCAGGGCCTTCAACTATAAGCAATTCGATAAGTTACGAATAAGATTGCTTGAG
>CAYNUX010000577.1:0-2455 GCA_964400115.1 uncultured Cytophagia bacterium | reverse complement strand
AATGGTGTGGAGTCATAAAAGGACATTGCAGGTTGCTCTGTTTTATCCCTTTAGAGCAACAGTTGTGCCAGGCAATTCAAACAAAAGCGAGATATTTCAATTGAATCTTTATAATCATTTTACTATCTTTATAACTAATTTATGCAATCAAAATTGTGAACTAGAGCAAGTTTTTGGGAAATTTATGAAAAAAATTCAGTTTAATGTCATTCCCTCTATCCCTAAGGAACTGGAGGGATTGAAAGAGTTATCAGAAAATCTCTATTGGAGCTGGAATCCGGATATTCGCAACCTGTTCCGCCGACTGGACCGCACTCTATGGGATAGAGTTCAGGGAAACCCCGTGGCAACGCTCGGCTCTGTAGCCCAGGACCGGCTGGAGGTACGCTCAAAAGATGAAGCCTATTTATCTCACCTGGCCAGATCCCAGGATGCCCTTGAAAAATATCTTAACCAGGCGACGTGGTATACACAAAACCATGAATCAGAAAAATTGTCGATCGCCTATTTTTCCATGGAATTCGGGCTCTCTAACGCGCTCCCTATTTATTCCGGAGGTTTGGGTATTTTGGCTGGCGACCATTTAAAGTCTGCCAGCGACCTTGGGCTTCCGTTTGTAGCAGTCGGTCTGTTTTATCAGGAAGGATATTTTCACCAATATCTTTCAAGCGATGGTTGGCAACAAGAGACATATCCCCGCAATGATTTCTTTAATATGCCTGCGAAAATCGTACGAAATGCCAATAATGATCCAATAATCATAGCCGTAGATTTTCCGGGTCGTCAAATCCTTGCTCAAATTTGGTTGATCAAAGTAGGACGCATTAACCTTTATTTGTTGGACACCAATATTGCACAAAATGCACCGCTCGACAGAGAATTGACAGATAGACTGTATGCCGGAGATTCTGAAAAAAGAATTCAGCAGGAAATTCTTTTGGGCATCGGAGGAATAAGAGCATTAAAAGCACTCGATGTATTTCCGCATGTATGCCACATGAATGAAGGGCATTCGGCATTTCTGGCCCTGGAACGCTGTCGTTTGCTTATGGAAGAAAAGGGGCTGGATTTTAACCAGGCCCGAGAGGCAACACGGGGAGGCAATGTATTTACGAGCCATACTCCGGTTCCTGCTGGCATCGATGAATTCGATTCCAGTATGGTTGACACTTATCTCCGACCTTATTATGAATCCATGAATATTTCACAAAACGAATTTCACCGGTTGGGTGGCACACATTTTCCGCAAACACGCGGACAATTCAATATGGCTATTTTTGCCATTAATATGGCCGGATTTTACAATGGAGTCAGCAAACTACATGGCAAAATTGCCCGGGACATGTGGCACTATCTATGGCAAAAAGTGCCGGTACATCAGGTACCGATCGGCCATGTCACAAATGGCGTTCATCTTCCAAGCTGGATCTCTGAAAATCTTGCCGAATTATATAACCAATATCTCGGTCCTCGATGGATTCAAGAACCTACTGATCCCAAAGTATGGGCCAGAGTGTCCTCGATACCAAATGAGGAGTTATGGCGAGCCCATGAACGCAGCCGGGAAAAACTCGTATCATTTTCGCGCAATAGGCTCGAAAAACAACTTGTTAACTCTGGTGCCACTTCTATAGACACAGATTGTGCCAGTGAGGTGCTTGACCCCAAAGCGCTTACGATTGGGTTTGCCAGACGATTTGCTCAGTATAAAAGAGCGTTTCTTGTTTTTAAAGATTTGAACCGACTCAAACGGATTTTAAATCATCCCGACTATCCGGTGCAGATTATTTTTGCGGGTAAAGCCCATCCAAGGGACAATATAGGGAAAGGAATTATCCGCGATATTATCAGCACTATACGTCATAGCGAATTGCGCAACAAAATTGTTTTCATTGAAGACTATGATATGGAAATCGCTAAATATATGGTAAGTGGTGTCGATGTCTGGTTGAATAATCCCCGCAGGCCCAGAGAGGCCAGCGGTACGAGTGGTATGAAAGCAGGAGCCAACGGGGCCCTGAATCTGAGCGTTCTTGATGGCTGGTGGGATGAGGCCTATCAAAATGATCGGGGTTGGGCTATCGGACGTGGTGAAGTTTATGAAAATCATGAAGAGCAAGACCGTGTCGAATCAGAAGCCATTTACTTTTTGCTGGAAAATGAAATTATTCCAAGCTTTTATGATCGGGGTAAAAGCCAAGTCCCCAGAACTTGGCTCGATATGATGAAAAAATCCATTCAACATACAGCCTTGCAGTTTAACACCAATCGAATGGTAAAGGAATATTTTGAGCGATTCTACCTCTCTTCATTCGAACGCTGGAACCAATTAATTGAAGACAATTTCAAGGCCGCAAAACAACTGGTTCAATGGAAGACAAAGGTCGAAAATAATTGGGGTAAAATTCATATTCTTTCTGTCAATACAAACACTCAAAACGACATCAAAGTCGGT
>CAYNUX010000576.1:0-2456 GCA_964400115.1 uncultured Cytophagia bacterium | reverse complement strand
GAGCCATCCTGGAACAGGCCAGCCGGTTCCGGCATATTCGGGTGATATGTTTTATTAATAAGTTCATGTTCGGGCATCGGGTTGGGTGTCGCGAGATAAAATTGATCCCATGACAGATAGGGTTTCGATTTTATGAATGTATCTATCTTGGAGTAAAGATCAAAATTTATACATTCTGTCTGTTTTCCAAATTTTTCAGGACCCCAATCACTATTGGTAATATAAAAATAGTTTGTAAGAAGGGGTATGACACCTTCCCATCGTCGCCATGGTCCATAAGAGATCCATCCGGTGTGAATAGTGGTGGAATAGCACTCTGGTTCGCTTTGAAACAATTGCTGTATAGACGGCATCGAGATCGAATTCATATTTTCAAAGGTGAGGGGATGGGTCACATAACATTGGTATGTTTTTGGGGTAGAGGGTGAATTGAGTTCGACAAGGATGAATCTGCTGAAATGGGCACCGATGCATTCCCGGTTTGCACAGGTTATCGCATCAAACGGAGGCATGCCGCTGGTGACCATGTTATAGTATTGATCGAAAGAATAAAAGGTCGATGTAAATGCCGGATCATCGATCTGGCACTCTTTTTCAGAAAGGCGGGGAGGGTGTGTTTTGGGCAGCGGCCAGGGAATGGGAAAGGGTTTGGGTTCGTCTTCGGGTTCGGGATCATCTTCCATGAGAAAGTCGCAATGGCGCAACAACCATCTGAGCGACCCGACACGATAGGTTTCAACGGCTTCTTTGACCACGGTTTCTTTGTTGAAAAAGTAGCTGGCTGAACCCAGGTAATAGTCAGGATAATAAAACTCTAGATCGTGCAACGAGGAAGAGGTGATTGCTGCAATTCCTGTAAATACCAACGCCGCACCGATCAGGAGCAGATCATCGGGTGAAGGAATTGTCAAAACAGAGGCAGCCACCAGACCCTGTATCCCCAGATCGGTGCTGTTAAACGTCTGCTCGGTCCAGGTCGGAAGGCTTGCAGTGGTGATGGTCTGATAAGCATCCGGCGTCGAGGCCACACTCAATTTGTTTTGATGCGTCATGAACAGAACGCCCGAGTCGTTAAAGTGGATGTTGATGGGGATGGATCCGGAAAATCCTGCCGGCAAAACAAGCTCATTGTTGTAATCGTTGTTATAGTTTCCCCAGAGTCCATAGACAGGCGAAAAATAGACCAGTTCTGCGGTGACCGGATTGACCGCCATATCCGTGATGCCTGATAGTGCGCTCAGATGCGGTAAAGGAGCGATAGGCAATTCCGGGTCACCGTTCGGTCTGAAATAGACGATACGGCTGTTATAGGCGTTGCCCGAATTATCTATGAAATTTTCGGCAAGGTAAATCATGGTCTCACCCGCGGCCACGATATCACAGCCACTGGCGATATCCGGATGAGTATGCAGGGTCATCTGGTCTGTTGCGGGATCCAGTATCGCCAGACAGGGGCGGGAATAGCCCATTCTGTAATCCCGGTACTTGATGGCCATATAGATGTTGCCGTTACGGCTTTCCATGTCTTTGACAAATCCGCCCTGAAAATCGCAGCTCAGATTCTGCTTGACGATTGTCGCATCATCCGGCAAGTCCACCTTTAAAATCGAATTCAGGGTATGGCTGACATACACCGAATGATCCGAGACCGCCACATCCGTGATGAAAACATGATTCGGATCCTCTGAGCGGTACAGTTCAGTCAGCGTAAAAGAGCCGTTCTCTCGTTTGATCAATAAATAGTCATAATAATGGGTAAAAGAATCATGTTGCCACCCATAGACGAATGCATAGGCCAACAAGCCATTGTGACTCCCGATGCTCGATACCTGTCCGCAAGGCAGGTGATGTAAATAATCCATTTCCGACGGATCCTGCAGATCAAAGGTCTGAACCATATTTATCAGCGTATCGGCATCCGATACCCCCAGAGGATAACATTTCAATAAATAAAGACTAGAGGGATCGACGCCATTGATACAATATCCACTCATATTCGCAGGCAGGGTGATGGCGCTTTCGGCTGCCCATTCTTGTGTGGCGGGGGTCCATTTTTTGTACAAGAGTTTGTAACCGGTCTCGGTTGCGAGGGTATCATCCCAAAGTGCACATAGGGTCGTGGGATCCAGGGCAATGGCATCGAGCAACGGAAAATCGAGCTCATCATGCAATCTTGTGGCACGATTCAATTGCACACTGGCATACTCTAGCACTCCATCATCATAATAGCCGATTTCCGGGGTACAGTATTCTCCCAATTCACCTACCCATAGTTGCTGGCTATAGTCGATTCCATTTGGGAAATAGGTGTCATAGTCATTTGAATCGTGCGTTAAAACGGTCTGGCCATCCTCGAATTCAATAAAATATTCCTCGCGCCATTCCCCAAAGTCGCGCCAGATATGCAAAACATAATAATCTACTTGTGGCGCATGGTTTTCTACCGTAAAGACAAG
>CAYNUX010000575.1:0-2456 GCA_964400115.1 uncultured Cytophagia bacterium | reverse complement strand
GTAATATAGTGAATTAACAGCCTATAGTAAAGTTAATTGTATGACTAAGCACTAGATAAACTTCATCCCGGAACTGAACAACGAATGAAACGCCGGGGATTAAAAATCCCTTCTGATTATCGTTTATTCTCCGTTGATGCAAATACGGGTAAAGTAATTTGGTGCGATTCATCGAATGTCTTTGGCAGTTGGCTTGGTTATTCAAAAGAATATGATCTCCTACTGCAATCAACACGCCCCTCCCGTGATATGATCAAAGGCGAAAGAGGAGAACGTATGTCTGTATTTCATGCTTTTACCGGTGAGTTGATTTGGGATCGCTTTATTCAATATAATAACCCCCCTATATTGCATGGCGACAAGATTATTACCGATAATGCCGCATATGATATTCATACGGGAGATATTATCTATAGAACCGACCCTCTGACAGGTGAAGAAATTAAATGGTTCTATTCCCGGGCCTATGGATGTAATTATAATATTGCCAGTGAGCATTTGCTTTCTTTCCGTTCCGGAGCGGCCGGATTTTATGATTTTGAGAGAAAAGGAGGCACAGGTAATCTGGGAGGCTTTAAATCCGGCTGTACATCCAATCTTATTGCCGCGGGAGGGCTGCTTAATGCTCCGGATTATACCCGGACCTGCCAATGCTCTTATCAAAATCAAACCTCTTTGGCCTTTATTCATATGCCCGAACTTGAATACTGGACGACCAATGATTGGCAATGGAATGGTAAACCCATCCGGCAAGTGGGGTTTAATCTAAACGCACCGGGAGACCGCTTGTCTGATGAGGGTACGCTCTGGATGGACTTTCCAAGTGTTGGAGGTGCTTCTCCGGATATTCCGATAATTTGCGACTCTTTGCAGATATCCGGCACGAGAAGACATTCTCTCTTTCTGAAAAAAAATGGGCTCGAGTGGATTGGTGCCTCTTCTCTTAATGGGATTATTGACTTGTCGCTCACTGTGCAAAAGGAACCGGGTCCATCCCGTCCGTATACCGTGAAACTGTATTTTGCTGAACTGGAAAAAAAACGTCCCGGAGAGCGTGTGTTTGATGTCTATTTGCAAGACCGCAAAGTATTAGAGCGGATGGATATTGTTAAAGAGGCAAAACAACAAAATTTGACCATTGTCAAAACATTCGGCAATATTAATGTTTCGGATAAACTGAATGTTCGTTGCATACCCTCTAATATGCAAGATGATAACCAGGCGTGCTTGAGTGGCATAGAATTGATACTCGAAGAACCGGAGGATTAAACCCGTTGCAAAATTGTGCATTTGCCGTGGATTAACTGTAGAGTCTCGATTTAAAATCAAAATCCAAAACATATTTACCAACTGGCTTGTGGGATTACAATGTTAAAAAAAAATATTATGGGTTTACTCGTATTGTTAGCCTGTTCTCAGATGTGCTCAGCCCAAGACACTCTGGGTGACGCAAGACAAAAAGCTTATGAACACTATCCCGACGGTGTCGGCCGTTGGTGGGAGCTGTTTTTACATGATGATTATCTCGTCGAGTCGACGACAAACATCGAGATTGTCTCTGCCCAGGCACACAAAATCGTCTCCGAGCCGGTGCTAAAGCAGGACAAGCCCTGGGAACTGGGGCAGGTTGGCTATACTAATGTGATCTATGATGCCGAAGAAAGACTCTATAAAATGTGGTACCACATCAAAACCGCTTTTCATCCCTATGAATCTGCCGGAGGGGTGCCGGGTGAGGAACTCTCTATGTGCTATGCCCGATCCAGAGACGGCATTCATTGGGAAAAACCCGAGCTCAATGTCATCCAGCATGACGGACAGCGAACCAATATCGTGTTCAGCGGCATCACCGGCATGAAAGCCGGTGCTTATTTTGTTCTCAAAGACTATTCCGATCCGGATCCCGCCAAACGGTACAAGGTGTTATTCAACTTTTGGGATTTTCAGGGTCGCGGACTGGGCATGGGCTGGTCCAGTGATGGCATCCACTGGCAAGCCCCGCATCCCTATACCCTGATTCAGGGTGGATTCGATACCCACAATATCGCCTTTTGGGATAAAAAGTATGGATGCTGGGTGGCCTATACCCGCCGCTGGCAATATGGTAAACGACATATTTCCCGAGCCACCAGTCCGGATTTGGTTCACTGGTCTCAGGATGTCACGGTCGAAGGACCTGACGAACGCGATGATCCTGATGAGGATTTGTATACCCCGGCCTGTTTCCGGCTCGAAAAAGCCCGGGATGTCTATATCATGGTTACGGGAGTATCCAATATCGAAGAGAATATTGTAACTCCTCAATTGGCGGTGAGCCGCGACGGCATTGACTGGCATCGTTTCCGAAAAGCCTTTATTCCCAGGGGAGGAAAAGGCGCGTGGGACAGTGGCGGGGGATATCCAGATCGGAAGAGCGTCGTGTAGGGGAAGAGGGGAGATCTCGGTGGTCGCCGGAT
>CAYNUX010000574.1:0-2462 GCA_964400115.1 uncultured Cytophagia bacterium | reverse complement strand
TTCAAGCACTTGTATATGCATAAAACGATTCTCAGAGCTCGCTACTTTGTATGTCTTGGCGACTTTAGGGGATCATTTGCTTTGAGCTGACTCGAAACTATAGTTATTAAAACTATAGTTTCGAGTCTCAGAACAACATTTTTTAATTGAGTCACCGCAAGAGTTATCAAATATGATCATTTTAGCGGTACATGGAAAATATTTTTGTTCTTTGAAAAAAAGTTCTTGATTTTTACAAAAAAGCTTTTCCCCAAAAAGCTCCCAAGTAACATATTATCAATATGTTGGCGAAAGCGTCGGCAACTTGTAGTTACCTTCATTAACTACAAGGAGTTGCATTATGCCGACGCTCTCGCACCAGGAACTCTTGCTCATCTGGATCAACTTTATTATCCAGGCTGTCCCGCTCCGCCTGACTGCCACTTTCACAGAATTGCTGCTCGGAGCTATAATCGCCAAATCCGGACATGTAACACAGGCGCTATTACAGATCGGTCACCAAAAGCATTTTTCAACGTATTATTGGCTTTTGGAAAAAGCAAAATGGTCATGGCTTGCCGTATCCAAACAGCTTATTATTTTGATCTTGAGATGCTTCCCTCGACGAGAGTGGAACCTTATCGTCGATGACTTTATTTGTCCAAGAGCAAGCAAAAAAGCACCGAGAGTCAAATATCACTTTGATCACTCAAAAAAGCCAAACCGGCCACAATTCCTATGGGGACAACAATGGTTGGCCGTCGGCTTATCCTTGAGTTGGGGCAAAATGACTGCCGCTTTGCCCGTTATTCTCAGGCTTCACAAGAGCACCGGTAACACAACCAAACTTACAGGTGCAGTAGCCATTGTCAGGTCGATTTTGCCTTTGTTTAAAACAGCGCAAGTCAGTACGATCAGGGTACTGGTCGACGCCTGGTTTATGAAAGCAAACTTTATCCTCCCTCTGACCAAACGCGGCTTGAACGTCATCGGACAAGTCAGAAAGGATACGGCCCTATTCGAATTGCCGGAAAAAAAATCTAAAAGCTATAGAGGACGTCCGAGAAAATACGGCTCCAGAATAACCGATTCTTGTGTCGGCAAATTGCCAATAACCATTGTAAATGTTTATGCTTACGGCAGTGTCAAGCAAGTTAAATATCGCTCTCTGACATGCCTGGCCCGGTTTCTTGGCGGACTGCCGGTTATTGCTTTGTGGTGTCAATTGCCTGATCAGAAAAACTGGACTTTACTCATCTCTACCGACCTGGCATTGACTCCGGAACGCATCATTAAACTCTATGGCAGACGCTGGAAAATTGAACCCATGTTCAACGAGATTAAACATTCCTATGGCGTTGCTCAAGCCTGGGAACAATCAACCCGGGCTCTTTATCGTTGGGTGAGCATCCTCTGCGTAGCCTATTCCTTGACCCGGATGCTCTCAGTAATCCAGGGTTCCAAAGCCGAGTGCATGGTCATGATCCCTTGGCGCAAAAATTCTCCAATTACTGCCGGATTGGTTCGCTGTGCACTCGAGGTATTTTTCAGGCGTTATGGGTTTTTAGCGCTCTGGCAGCAAAAGTCCAAAAAATTAATGCTGCCCCAAACCCAAAACAGTCCCTTAACTGCAACAGGATAGACTTTTTTCTGTTTTTCAAGCACTTGTATATGCATAAAACGATTCTCAGAGCTCGCTACTTTGTATGTCGTGGCGACCTTGGGGGATCATTTGCTTTGAGCTGACTCGAAACTATAGTTACATAAGATAAATATCCAAAAAACAAAAACGGCTCGACTGTAAAGCTCTTTCCCAAATTCAGAGAGGCGCGATCGTCCCGCACCTATCTCTGACCGAACCTGGTCAAAGTGAAACATCATGCCGATTGAGCGTACCATAATAATGTACGAATAGACCAGGAGATAGGTGCGGGAGGAGCGGCCCCGGATCAGAAAGAGCAGTGAATCAAAGGATGTCGATAAAGAACGGAAATCGCCGATCGGACAATGCGATTCCAGAGGCCAAACGCTACCGACAAAGATGCTTACAGCATGACAGTCTGGTGGGACAGAGCCGGGGAACGTGGGAAGATGGAAACATAAAAGAAAAAAAGAGTCAATCCTCAACTTAAATGACAAACTGTAGAGCTCTTTCCTAAATTCAGCGAGGTGCGATCGCCCCGCACCTATCGCTGACCGGCCACATAGTTTACCAAACAAAATAAGAAAAACAACAAATCACCAGGATTACCGATACGATGGGCGATAGGTGTGGGAAAGCGTGCCGAGCCCGCGCAGGATCCTGGCCCCGCATCTATCGCCGACCGGTCAAGCACCTCTCTGGAAAATCGAACGACACTACCATTCCCTTTCAAAAGATAAAATAGCACAGCGATAGGTGCGGGGACAGAGCCGGAGCGGCCCCTTTAAAAAAGCGTGAAAAATGTGAAAACGTGGCAACGTGGAATTTTTAACCCGGGGTC
>CAYNUX010000573.1:0-2464 GCA_964400115.1 uncultured Cytophagia bacterium | reverse complement strand
GGTGATGCTCAAATAATGGTTAACAAGAGTGTTACCGATTTGTTCGGTAAGGCACGAACCGCACTACAGGCCGGTACTGCAACAGGATTAATCGGTGTCGAGGCAAGCATCGATGGTCAAACCGTGTTGTTTAATTGCGCCATTGCAGACGCTCCACCCAGCAAAATGACCCATCTTTTGGGGGATGGAACGACGCACACCGTGGGCGAGACGGTATATCCGCTGGCCGTCCTGATTACAGATGATCATAACAAGCCGGTCGCTAATGTCCCCGTAACATTTGAATCCTTAAGCGAGGGCCTGACCATACCAGAACCTCAACCGGTGCGATCAAATGGCAATGGCCAGGCACTTGTATACGCCCAGCTGGGTACGGTTACAGGCCGGTATCTTGTCCAGGCCAGCCATTCGCAACTCCAGGGATCTCCGGTGGTTTTTGAACTCAAGGCAGTTGCCGGAACACCTGTAGATTTGATTAAACTGAGCGGCGATAACCAGTCCGGTCTGGGGTATGAGGTTTTGTCAGAGCTGATGGTTGTAAAGTTGGTCGATCGATACGGTAATGGAGTATCAGGCGCATCCGTGCAGTTTGAAATTGTATCGGGTCAGGGAGAAATTATTGCCGACAAGAATGTGACAACCGATTCAACGGGGCGAGCTACGGTTGCAATGAAGCTTGGAATCATGGGTCCTCAGCGTTTGAGGGCGACCGCCCAGACATTACCGGCAAAACCGGTTGAATTTACCGCAAAGCTCATTCCAAATAATCCTCCTGTTCTGAGTCTACCTGCAGATACTTCCGTCCTTGTGGGCGAATTGTTTTTACTGGACATTCAAGCTTCTGATCCGGAAAACAAGAATGTCACTCTCACCAGTGGCAGCCTGCCAGACGGAGCCGAACTGGAAACAGTGAGTGCCCCGCGGTTGATCTGGACACCCACTGAACATCAGCAAGGGACTCATGTGATAGAATTCGTGGCCCGAGACCCCAACGGTGGAGAAACCCGAAAGAGGATTACCATCAGAGTGATGGAACGGAATCATGCTCCTGTTATCGATAATTTTGCTCCGGATGAGAACCCCATTTATGCGGGTCACTATCAGGAATTGAATTTCAGTGTAACCATTTTTGATGCAGATAATGATGAATTGCAATACAGCTGGTTTCTGGATCAAGCCCGGTTGAGTTCTTTTACCGAAAAGTCACTGTCTTTAAAAACCAACCCCAGCTTTGCTGAGCAATTCACCATTCGGGTGGATATTAGCGATGGTCGTGCAAAGATTAGCCAGGAATGGCAAGTAATCCTGGTCTCTACCGGGGTTGAAATGTCTCTTTTTAAGGCTGACTCAAAATCGGGCAAAGTCTCTTTGGTTTGGCAGACCTCCAAAGAGGAGAATCACCAGGGATTCGAAATCCTCAGGTCAAGAATTAAAAGAGGGCCGTATCAAAAAATCTCGGAATATCTTGTCGAGCCCGAACCTGATAAACACTATGAATGGCTCGACTCTAAAGCTCTAGAGTGTGGTCCTTGGTTTTACAAGCTGGCTGCAGTTTCCGCGACCGGTTCTGTGCAGACATTTGGACCTGTTCAAGTATTTGTTGCCGTCCCGGATGAACATCGATTGTTACAAAACTATCCCAATCCCTTCAATCCTGAAACCCGAATACGTTTTGAATTATCAAAGGCAGCTGACGTTCAGCTCTATATTTTTAATCTGCAGGGCCAAATGGTGAGATCTCTTGTACAAGGTCCCCGTGCTGCAGGATACCATCAGGTGCGTTGGGATGGCAGAACAGAAAAGGGTGAGCAAGCTGCTGCCGGATTGTATTATGCTGTTTTAAAAACGACTGATTTTCAACAAACCATAAAACTATTATTACTTAAATAAATCCTATGACTCGAGGTGAGGTTATGTTTAAGAACAGACTTTTCGTGGGGACGCTGTTACTCTTGATTGCAAGTCTCGTCTTTGCAGAAACACCCCCTACCTATAGCCGGTTACTGTTCACCGATGACTTACAAAGCACAGGCACCAAATCATTTGCAAGTATTGTAACCACGGGCGGTTCATTTGTCGAGGATGGGTGGCGTTCTGGTTACAATACCGCTCTGCGGATGGCGTTTAATGATGAACTCCCTGCAGAAGGATCTGTTACTGTGCGGGTTAGCGGACTCATGCCAACCGTTAGCAATGACTGGGTGCCGATATCCCTTTGGTCAAGACGCGGGGGAGGCTTTCGTGATGTGGATCCCACTGCCGGATCTTATACATTTATTAAAACCAAAGAAAACCAACTCAAAGACGGTAAACAGTATTTTGAGATCTTTACTTCTACCTATTATGGCGGTTATCCGGATGAAGATAATCGATCCAGGACCTCTCAAAACAATCCTCCTGCGTGGCAATGGAATCAGGATTATGAATTCAAAATCGTGTGGAATACCAAAAAACTGTGGTGGTT
>CAYNUX010000572.1:0-2468 GCA_964400115.1 uncultured Cytophagia bacterium | reverse complement strand
TCCCTTGCTCTTTCAGGGATTGGTCAATGAAAATAACCCGAGTGCCTCTGCTGCCGCTTATGGCAGTGCCTTTACGTCCCGTACCCGGGATTT
Source organism: uncultured Cytophagia bacterium (assembly GCA_964400115.1). GTDB lineage: Bacteria > Zhuqueibacterota > Zhuqueibacteria > Residuimicrobiales > Oceaniaggregativiventaceae > Oceaniaggregativivens. The sequence goes on along the minus strand of CAYNUX010000572.1, from coordinate 2,375 downwards.
GAGTGCTTTATTTTTCAATCCGGCCGGACTCGCAGGTATCCAGTCGACACAGTTTTCTCTGAGTGTTTCTTCATCCAGTGACATGTGGCGTGATAATCAAGAGTGGTATCCTGGTACGGATTATACAAATGTCAACCTGCTTCTGGATGGTTTATGGAAGCCGGATCCTGCGCATAATGGCATTTGGAGTGATTCCCTGATTTACACTTATTACAATTCCCAAGGTGAGCCCATTGGTGCTTCCTGGAATGTAGGAGAATGGCAAGAACCTGTTATGGGACAAGATGAATACAGCCAGGAAGCCTCTGAGAATGAATACAAAACAAGCAATTTTGGATTTGATCAGATTTCTGCTGCAATGCCATTTACCCTTGGTGAAAGATCTATCGTCGCTGCAGTTTCATTTATGCGCAAGTTTAACATCAATAATTATGACTGGAATGGAACCCATCTCGATCCTGCGTGGACCACCTCAGACATTATTATTGCAGAGCCCGGAGACACCGTCCGTACGGATTGGTCTGTGTTTACAAGAAACAGAGAGGGAAATATATATAGTATTAATGCTGCTATAGGAATCGAACTCACCAGCCATTTATCCCTGGGGATAGGGTTTAATCGGTTTGCCGGACAAACCTCCGATAACCTAAGGCATGACCGGGTGGGCTATCTTTCGACCATTCACCAGGAGAGCCAGTGGGCGTTTTCATATGATGACCATGTATATCGGCAAGAGGGGACGTCAAAATTCAGCTCATTTTCGGTGAATCTGGGCGGCTTGTTACAATTTGAAAATTTGAGTGCAGGTTTTAATATCCAATTACCCTCTACAATCGAACGCGAATGGAATTATACCATTACCGGTGATCCGCAAAGGAATTCGATTTCCGGAGTGGATCAAGTGAATCTTCCTGCAGAATTCAGGTATGGGATTTCTTTTTTTCCTTTTGATAAATTTTCAATGTCCTTTGATCTCGAACAAAAGCCATATAGCAATACAAATTATGACTTGGCAAATACTTATCCCGATTCTTTGACTCAATATGACAAGTGGGTTGATCAGACTGCATATAAATTCGGACTGGAATATAAACTCATCACGGATCTTTCTCTCCTGGCCGGGTATATCTACCAAACCACAGCGTTTGTACCCTATGGTAACGCTTTCAGAAATCGCGGTACCCCCGGAGAGACATATACGGCCGGATTGAGTTTTCGGTCTTTGATCGGGCGCCTTGATCTCTCCTTTCTTTATTATAAACTTAGATATTATGATTCATTTTTTGGTAATGTCAATTATACGCTACATACAACCCGGCGAATTTTATTGGGTTACACTGTTGAGCTTTAACCATATCAATATTTAACCAAAAAAAGGAGTGATGAGATGAAGAGAGTTACCGTGATGTTCTTTGTCGTGAGTTTATTGTTTTTTGGTGTCACATTTGCGACACCAATCTACGTACCGCCTGAAGACGGTATGCTCGCAGAAGCCATTGATTTTATCGCGAGTGGGGATACACTTATACTGGAAAGTGCAGGGGTGTATACTGCCACCAGTGTGGAAGGATTCATGGTCAACAAAACAGTGGTGATCAGAGGAGAGGATGACGCAGAGGTTATGCCGAGAATCGAGATACATAATCCCATAGCGGATTCAATAACTGCAAATTTTTTCATTCTTCAAGATGGGGGTTCACTTTTACTGGAAAATGTTGAACTTTGGGGAATGACCGATGATACCACACAATACACTTCTGTAAATGATTTTATTGTCATAGAAGAAAATGCCATGGTCGGATTTGTAGAGATAAACAACTGTTATTTGCATCATGCCATGGGAAACGTGATCGACGGCGATATCGATGGTGCGGTTGTCGAGACCGTGATCATGGATAATTGCATCGTAAATATGTGCCATGGCGGGCCGGAATTCAAAGCGACTGCTCTGAGCAATATGATCAAAATTACAAACAGCACATTCATGAATCTCGCCAACAGATTCATCCGCGCTCAACCCAAGAGTCCTGAAGGTGATGCAGAGGGAATCATCGATCATTGTACGGTTTACAATGTCGCAGGGAAACGCCTCATCATGGGTAAAGGAAACACAAAAAAATGGCTGGTTACAAATACAATATTCTCAATGTTTACAGGTAAGAACACTGATGGCTGTATCCGGCCAGGAGACAATGAAGCCGATACACTGGCGTTTTGTATCTTACACAGCAATGTAGGTTTGCACAAGGATTGGAGTGTGGTGCATGATACCTCGTCTACAGATCCCATGTTTGCTGATCCGGCTGGTTTCGATTTGACATTATTGGATGGTTCACCGGCTCTGACAATGGCTGATGATGGCGGGCCGATCGGCG
>CAYNUX010000571.1:0-2480 GCA_964400115.1 uncultured Cytophagia bacterium | reverse complement strand
TTGTTTTTAATTTCGAATGGATCGGTAATATTTCAATAGTGTGTAGATTCCGCCTAAAGTTGTTCTATGCCCGCATATTAAAATCTATCCGTTTGGTGAATGATATCTTATTAGGTTTCGCCTGATTAAAATGTCTCAAGTACTGTCTGCTTTTTTTATCGGCAAAGCGATCCATTCTATATACTGCATGCGGGAATAACCGGAGCGCTATGTCACCCTTTTTACCCCCTGTTTACGCTTGTAAAATTTTTCTATTTTAGCCGCTCCGGTCATCGTCGATTCCACATGGTAGATGTACTAGCCCGAAGCTATTTCGAGACCTTTCTTGCTGCGAAGATTTCAATGGGCGGTGCCGCTATATTCTGAATTCAGATCCCATGGGACCGGCATAGCTAAAACCATCTCTGTCACTGCGCGCCACAGCCGCCGTCAGATAGGTATGATCGTTATTGCCGACAAATGTTGCATCGGTAATGATGGATTCGAAACGGCTTATTGCTGTTTCAATGCGTCAATCTCTTTTTGCTGCTCTTGCACGACTTTGAGCAAGACCGGAATCAATTCCGTGTAATTAACGTACTTGTAGCCACTTTTGTCGGTGGACACCAGATTCGGAAAGACCGATTCCACTTCTTGTGCAATAAGGCCATAGTGGGTTTTGTCATCTTTTTTGTCTTCCCAGGTAAACTCGACACTTGAGAGATTCATGACCTGGTCGATGACATTGTCCATTGTTGAAATATTGGTTTTCCAGCGTCTATCGGAGGAGTGGATCACACTGCCATTCATTATGATCTCGTCACAATTCATTTCCACATCGTAATCCGATTCGAGTACCAAATTGCCGACATGGTTGGTGACATAGAACTTGTTATTCCCCGTATAACGGGAAAGCGACACCTCTTTATCCGAGCCCAAAAACAAAAGCCCATCCCAACTGGAAGTACTGTTATGATACCCTCCCTGGAAGAGAGTGGTTCCAGTCACCCGTAAACCATAATCATCTTCGCTGTTCAGATCCTGTATAAAGAACCCAGCTGCGGTCTTTAGATTGCTATAGGGTTTATCGCGCACATGCCCCATCACCCCGGCCAGAAGATTTTCATTTCCATAGGTATTATGATAGCCGAGACTTCCTGAGGCCCCGTTATCGCCATCGATCAACTGCACGCCATGGGTGGCGATGTGGATTCGTCCATTATCGGACGATATGGCCTGAACCACAGATTCATTGACATAGACCGAGTGATTATTTGATACACTTGAACCATTGGTGAAAAGGGATGTATAGGTCGTCGACGGGTTAGGGACGCCATAACTATACGGCAAAGAGGTGACCGCCTGACCTACGACCTCTATTTTAGCCGTCGGCGAGGTCGTGCCCACCCCGATCTTGCCAAATCCCACGGCATTGCTGCCACCTGCATTATTTCCCCTCGACAAGACCTCACTTAAATTTTGCAATTCATTGTTCACTTGATGATCATCATCCTGAATGGAAAATGAGGTATTGTCGCCATTTGTGATAGATATGGTAACATTTTCTCCCGACTTGGAGCTGTTCAGATCCTGATATTCATTGCCGATCACGTGGTCATCATCGTTACTGGCCCACACCGGATCGCTTTCGGTCATGGAGACATCGGCATAAAGCTGATCCGAACCATTGACTTTGATGCTGCTGCCATCGACGTTGACACTTACGGTGCGGTCGGATACCGAGATGGCGGTTCCGGCTTGGGGTTTTTCATTGTTCGGATCGGCATCGGCGTCGTCGACCTCATCGGTGGCCCATGAGGCGAGTCCATCGGCATCGGATTTGAGAACGCTGCCCGATGCGGCCCCCGTGATAACCTTGAGTTCGTATGTGGTCAGCATGCCGTGCTGGTCAGTTGATCCAATGGTGACGTTAGCCTGTTCATCCACTTGCAGGAGCATATGGTCGCTGTTGTTTTTCACCATCATTTGCCCCCAGATACTTGTCACCAGGGCCAATACCAGGATAACAAGAGTTGTTATTCGTAACATAGAGTTCTCCCTTCCAGCAATTGTTTCGTTTGCCAATCGAGTCCTGTATGTCATTTTTTAATGACAGGTGTCATTTTGTGATCACACAGAACCATTTTAAGGTTTATTCCACGTAAGATAACTCGTTTATTATCGGTCTATAGAGACCAATTGTTTACCGTATTATTAAATTTGCAATAAACATGCCAGATAATAGACAAGGTGGATGCACTGTTAATATTGAATTTATGGTATAATCGGAGAATGGTTATAGGAACAAGTGGTGAAATGACGAAAAATAGTTGGTCTTTTGCAAAAATGCAGTCAATCGCTGCCGACAGCGGCCCGATGAGAGTCCAGCCGCGATGCAGCTCAAGAGTCAGCTCATCGATCGGTAATGACTCTGAGGTACAATAATAGAGCATAGCATCGACCCGGTGGGTATGGGCGGTATTGCCGAAGAGGCAGGGTCC
>CAYNUX010000570.1:0-2483 GCA_964400115.1 uncultured Cytophagia bacterium | reverse complement strand
CCGGTGATCCGGGTGCGCCTCGTGCCTGCGGGGGTGACGGTGTCATCCCCCGTTTCGGCGTACACCGTCTGCACGCTCTGCTGCCACCAGGCGGCGCCGATGCGGATATACATGGCGTCGGCGTCGGTGATCCGGTCGGGGGAAGCGGGCTCCAGAGCGATGGATATGCAGAGCGTCTCATGCGCACCATCAAGGAAGAAGGGGTTGACTTAATGGATTACGAGAATTACACTGAATCCAGGCAGCAATTAGGCCGCTTTCTCGATGAGGTGTACATGAAAAAACGAATACGTTCATCATTGGGGTATCTAACCCCATCTGAATTTGAATCTACATGGTATCAAATTCAGGGGAAGAATAAAAAGCTGAACTAAAAATCGGCAAAAACGTGTCCAGTTTTTGGGGGGCACTACAGTTCTCCAATCAGATCAGACATTCAATGAGCCTTCAAATGAAAAAGCTGATGAAGGCTGCTTGATTTAGCTTCAGAAGTAAAATTCCTATAAAGAGAACAGGAAAATTGAATAATATCAAAAAATTAAGTTTTAGTATTTTCACAGGGTGTCGTTTCTGAGTATGAATTTTCAACAATCCAAGCCCCAAATTTTTCTCCAAAAGTAGCGGGTAATCGTTTTAAAATATAATTATTGCCTGGGAGTATTTGATTAAGCTCCCTATTATCTGTTTTTTCAACTTTAGCAGCAAGTTCATGTTTAACAGGAATGCAACTATTTTTCTTACCTAAACAAATATATACATGCGGAGGCGTAGCATTGTCATAAGCTTTCAGCCATTCATCATCAATTATAAGATAAGGTATCGAAATATTGCATTGAACTTCATTAATTAATACATCTCGTTGATCTTTCCACTTTTTCAGAAGAGAAAGAGCTACTTGGCAAACAGGGATCATTATTGAAATGCTATAAGATATCAAAGGATAGTCTTCTATTTGAATAACATGGCGATCAATGTGCCAGCATTCTTCATTTGAGATTAAAAACGATTTAACAATATATGCAAGATCGTTATCCCTGTGTTCCAATACATTTTTTTCTAAATTATTAATCATCTCAGCTGTCCCATCCTGCTTTTCGCAAAGCTTCTTTTACTCTGTTTGGTATTGTTTTAGTATTTTTCAATTTATCGTGTAGCATTCCGTCAATATTTACTGACCATCCTTTTCCATGAGCATGTGGATAGTTGCCTTCTTGTGTGATATCCCCTTTAGGGATATCTATTCGTACATCTTTCGGTACAAGTTTTTGTGCCGCTTTAGCTTGCTCTCGCTGTATAACTTGAGCTGCTTCATGGGCAGATTTGTTAGCATGTTGAATTCCAAGCAGCTGTTCTGGAGTAGGTCCATTATGTGGGGCATCTGATATATTTCTCCCAATTGCCCCAACATCATTCCCAAGAATCTTCTTTCCCTGGGCACCAAAAGATTTTATCAGATCCTTTATTTTCTGTATGCCACCGTTGACCTCTTTTCGATTGGCAATCAGAGATCCGATCAATTCTCCGAGCTGATCAGCAAGTTTATTGCACTCATCCTCCGGAAGACATTTTATCCATTTGATAATCTCAGGATCATTATAGAAATCCTCCAGGGATTCCCTGATTTTATTGGAGTTTACATAAACCACGTAGGCCGTTCTTCCAAAGGAATAAACCTCCCATACCGACATCGCGATGCCGGCAGCCTGTCCGACGACAGGGGCGGCTTGGGAAGCAACGACCTTTACTCCTGTGGTGACGACCTTTTTGATCGCTACGGTCTTTATGTAACCTGCAACGCATCCTTTGACCGCTGTTGTGAAGACATCCGGAAGGTCACATGCCAATCCCAGAATGTCGAACAGGTTAACCGCATTATTTGCGGAGAAGGAATAAAGGTTGATCCCTCCATATTCACCCAGGGGATCCCTGTTCGTCCAGCGACCGAGCTCCGGCACATAGAACCGGAATCCGTAATAAACCAGATCCGTCTCTTCATCCCAATATTTGGTGGAGAACCGAAGCGCATTCCCTTCCACATCAATTCCATCGGCGACGATCGTCTTCCCGAACGGATCATACTCATACCGAGCGGTAACCGCCCCGTCCGCCGGATCCACCAGTTGACCGACATTCCCGTTCGCATCGTAGAAATAATGGCGCACCTCTCCCCCGGACACCCGGCACACCAGCCCGCCGATGCCGCCGGCGCCCTGGATGGTCTGGGAAAGATCCAGGCCCCACACATTAAAATTGTCAAAGAGCGGATCCCCGGCTGCGGAGACCTCTTTTTCATGTATCAGAATCCAGCCTTCATATACAAACAGAATCTCTTTTTCCAGCCGCCATTCGCCTGCACCGTAAGCATAGACGGCCTTTTTTACCCTTCGGCCCAAGTAATCATAGACAAAAGCAACCTTCTGATCACCTACCGCCGGAATCACCGGCGTCACGGCCACAAGCCGGTTCTCTCCGTTCCAGGCGTA
>CAYNUX010000569.1:0-2491 GCA_964400115.1 uncultured Cytophagia bacterium | reverse complement strand
AAATTGTTGCCGGAAGAACCCTCTGGCTCTGATGATGGCTCGATCATTAAAAAATTCATAGAACGGGCTCGAAAGAATTCTCGTGGTATCCGGGTTGCCGGAATGCACAACATTATGATCAATTTTGGCAAGTGCTGTAATCCGGTGCCAGGTGAACCCATAACCGGTATTGTAACTCGCGGACGCGGAATCGTGGTTCATACCAACACGTGCAAAAATTTGATGCGATCCATGCAGGAACCCGACCGCATCGTTGATGTCTCATGGGATGTAGAAAAAGGCAGCCGCTTTCTGTCAGGGGTTTATATTCTCGGAGAACGGCGTAACAAATTGTTACCGGAAATAACCGAATTGGTTACCGCATCAGATGGCCATATTTCTGCCGTAAATATGAACAGCGAAAACTCGTTGGTGAGTTGCGTTATGAGCATCGAGGTGTATGACCTGGATCATCTGGTTCGAATAATAAGCAAAATTAAAAAATTGAACGGTGTTATCTCTGTTGATCGCTTGATCAAATAAAAATTTTTTCATATATTGCAATACTCTGTGGAAGAACACTCATATTTAACCAAAAGGAGCATCGTCGATGAGTGAGAAAAAAGAGACCATTACCAAAAAGGATGTTTCCAAACGAACGGCGCGAATCGTCGGAGAAAAGATCTATTTGACTGAAAAAGTCGTTGATGGTGTCTTTCAAGCCCTGCGTGAGTTCATGGCCGAAGCGGATCCGGAAGTTAGGATTGAAATTCGGGACTTTGGTGTTTTTGAGGTGAAAAAGACTAAACCCAAACCCAAAGCAAGAAATCCAAAAACCGGTGAAATTATCTATGTTCCGGCTCGAAGAAAAACCCATTTCAAGGCAGGCAAATTGCTAAAAGAAGTATTGAAAACACCCTTGGAAGAGGGAGATGAAGAATAAATCTAGTCATTTGGCATGTTAGCAGAGTCTAAAGATTTAAAAACTGTTCCGCAAGGTCGATTGTTGGGTGTCGATTATGGCGAAAAACGGATTGGCTGCGCTCTTTGCGATCCAATGCAAATGCTCGCATCTCCTTTGATCACAATCAATAATCTGGGACCTAAGCAGATCTTTAGAGAATTGCGTCGCGTTATTTCTGATAATAAAGCTGTCGCTATGGTTATCGGTATGCCCTATCATCTTAACGGTCAAATGGGTGAAAAAGCCGGGCAGGTTAACGATTTCGCAGAACGAGCCAAAACTCGTCTGCCAATATCTGTCTATCTCTGGGATGAACGCTGGACGACTATTACTGCCGAGAAATCCATGCATGCCAGAGGATTGTCACCCTCGAAACACAGGGACCGTATTGACCAGGTAGCAGCTGCATTCATTTTGCAAGGTTTTTTAGATCGGCTATCCAACATGAAAAGATCTCTTGTTTCCGGATAGCATTTTGACCCTATCAGCAACGATTCCTTAAATGATAAAAAAAATTGTTTTAGCGCTGATCACAGGGATCATTATCGCTCTTTCTTTGCCACCCTTTAAAACGGGTTTTTTGGCATATGGAGCTTTGATCCCTTTCTTTTTATTGTTGGAAAATAAATCCGCCAGTGAAGCCTTTCGATGGGGATATACTGTGGGGCTGTCCATCGATATATTTTGTCTTTACTGGATCGGATGGGTGACTGTGCCCGGAATGTTCGGAGCTTTTCTCCTCCTACCCCTGTATACTGCACTCTATGCTGTTATTCATGTTCTCTTGATTCGTTCATTCCACGCAAATGGGTATTTGCTATTACCCTTTGCCTGGACAACTATCGAGTATCTTCAATCATGGGGAGAAACAGCATTCCCCTGGGTCCATTTGGCTTATTCGCAGTCTTATACCCCGAGTGTGATTCAGTATGTCGATATCACCTCTGTCTATGGGGTTACCTTTTGGATTGTGCTGCTCAACGTTTTGATCTATGCCAACTATAGACGTTTCCAGCCTCGTATTCGGATTGCAGCCATTACACTTTTTGTTTTTCTTGTTCCCTTGTTTCACGGATTTTTGACATTGAATCATCGCTCCAGGCCATTCGAAACGATTAAAGTGGGTTTGATTCAAGGCAATATCGATCCTTTTGAAAAATGGAATCGTCAGCGTGAGGATATCCACTTTGCACTCTATGATAGCCTCACCCACCAGGCATTGAAGCATAATCCTGATTTGATTATTTGGCCTGAAACCGCTACTTCTAGCTATTTGCGTTATGACTATAATTTCATTAAAAGAATTCGCAGCTGGGTGGATTCAACAAAAGTGCCACTGATCACTGGTTCTGTTGATTTCGAACATCCTGAGAGCGGGTATGAATACTATAATTCAGCTCTGCTTTTTGCACCGAACGAATATGAAATTCAGCATTATGCCAAAAACAAGTTGGTTCCATTCTCCGAACGCGTGCCTTATAAAAATTATTTTCCCTTTAATGTTTTGAAAAATCTTCTCTATGACATGAAACTTGGCATAGGAGACTA
>CAYNUX010000568.1:0-2492 GCA_964400115.1 uncultured Cytophagia bacterium | reverse complement strand
TGTCATCATGGATAAGGAAAAACGTGAAAAATTCGACGGCATCAAACAGGAATTGCAAAAGATCTATAACAACAACTCTTCACTCCCCATCTCAATGTCGCCCTTTCTCAAACCAGATCAGGTAGATGATTATTACTCTAATATCAGAGAGACATTCGGCCATAAGGATTGTTTTTCAATTTATACCAAATCTTATATTTTACCCAATGGCGATGTGACCCCGTGTCCTGATTTCCCGGATTTTATTGCCGGAAATATTCTGGAGCAATCCTTTTCGGATATTTGGAACGGCGAACGGTATCGCAATTGGCGTCTGGAAATCAAAAAACGCGGGCTTTTTCCTATATGTTATCGTTGTTGTGATCTGTTTCTCTCGGATGTGGGGTTTGTATAATGCGAATTCAATTTATCAATCCCCCTTTTTTGGGACGGTTTAGCAGGGCCCAGCGCAGCCCTGGTGTGATAAAATCAGGTACCATGTACTATCCTTATTGGCTTGCTCATGCTGCTGCCTATGCTGAAAGACAGGGTCATGAAATCGATCTCATCGATTGCCCCGCGGCGGGGCTGGGTCGCATTGATCTGGGGCCACGAATTAGCCGGTTTCATCCTGATCTTATCGTCCTAGAGTCTGTGACTGCCAGCTGGCAATCGGATTGCGAGACCGCCGAGTGGATAAAGACCTTTTTACCCGGTGTGTTTATCTGTATGGTGGGCACTCATGTGACCGCACTGTGGCGAGAGACGCTGGAAAAACAGGCCGCTGTCGACGCTGTCGCTGTAGGCGAATATGATGTTACCGTCTCTGAACTTGCTGTGAAACTGGAAAAGTACCAAACGCAATTATCCGAGATTCCGGGGCTGGCCTTTCGAGACAAGGGTCAAGCGTTTCAGACCAGGCCACGTCCTCTGATACAAAATCTCGATGATTTACCCTGGATTGCTCCCCTTTATAAACGGTTTTTGAACCCGGAACACTATTATTTCAACCTCTCTCATTATCCCATGGTTATGTTGATAGGCGGCCGCGGATGTAATGCCATGTGTTTCTATTGTGTATATCCTCAGGTGGTACATGGTCATCGCTATCGACACCGTTCGCCGGAACATATCATTGGAGAGATTGTGTGGGTTCAGGAAAACATGCCTCAGGTTAAAGAAATAACCTTTGAAGATGATAATTTTGGTGCTGACCGCCGTTTTGCCCGGGAGTTTGCTGAAAAAGTCAAAGCAAGTCCCGTTAAATTGCCCTTTTTTGCCAATCTCAGAACCACTGTCGATTTTGAAACACTAGAGGCCTTAAAAGAAGCGGGATTGAGAAATTGTGCTGTGGGATTCGAGTCTGCAGATAATACCATTTTGAGAAATATGCGCAAAGGACAAAATAATGATATACAGGAACGCTTTGTAAAAGATGCCCATAAAGTGGGTCTTTTGGTGCATGGTTGCTTTATGGTCGGATTTCCAGGAGAAACCCAGGAGACAATGCACAAAACTCTGGATATGGCCATGAAAATTGCTCCCGACAGTGCACAATTCTACCCGGTTATGCCTTATCCGGGAACCGGTGCATATGGGTACTATCAACAAAATGGCTATCTTGCAACAGAAAACTTTCGCGAGTGGCTAACGAATGAGGGTGGACATCGATGCGTGATCAATTTACCAGAGTTGACACCGACCGAGATCGAAGATTTTTGTGAAAAGGCCTTTCGGAAATTTCATTTCCGGCCTCGTTATTTGAGCTATAAATTAAAACAGGCTTTCAGTACGCCATCCGAAGGCTGGAGGTCGTTACAAGCCGGATTAAAGTTTGTAAAATACCTTTTTACCAATAAACGCCAAACCGAAAAACCTCTCGAGTTTAAACGCATGCCGCCGGTAAAAGGATGGCGTGATTTTATTCGCGTACCTATGGGCCGGATGGAAAGGTTAAAAAAGGAGTCTATATGACCTACGTAATCACTGAACCTTGCAAAGGGGTGTTGGATTTGGACCGCAGCTCGGTTATCAAAAATCTGCTAAAGCGGATGAAGGAAGTTTTTTCGGCGGTGCTGCAGTTCGGCTAAAGCTTTCTCCTTCTTTGGCTGTCGAGGGAGCTATTCTTTATAGAACTGAAGAGTATGTCGATTCCGAAGGAAATATCAGCTCTCAGGTAAAAGTTAAAAATTGGCCCGTTATGGTCACAGGGATGTTTTATCCGATCCCCATCGCTTATGGTCTGATTGGTGCCGGTTGGTATCATTCGACGATCGAATACGAATTTGATGGTCTGGACCAGGTCGTCGATGAAGAATCTACAGAAACGGATTTCGGCTGGCATTTTGGGGGAGGCGTTGAAATGCCTGTGGGTTCAAAGGTAAAGCTTACCGGAGATATTCGCTATGTCTTTTTAGATTATGACTTTAGCGCAGTTCCTGGCGAAGAAGTCGAGAATAATTTTTACATGATCAATGTCGGATTGCTGTTTGGGTTATAAATCAAGCTTGTAA
>CAYNUX010000567.1:0-2504 GCA_964400115.1 uncultured Cytophagia bacterium | reverse complement strand
GGCTTCCTTGATAGTGCTGGCAATGGGTTTTTCAATAAAAACAGCCTTGCCCGCTTTTATGGCTTTTGAGGCGATGTTAAAATGATCGCTGGTAGGAACAATAACTCCAACGGCATCGACCTCTTTAAACATATTTTCAATGGTATCAAAAGCTTTGCAATGATAAGATATGGACGCCTGTTCCGAGACGTTTTTATCGACATCCAGAACGCCTCTCAGATCGATATCCGGCATTTGGGACAGCACATTACAATGAAACCCCCCTAATTTTCCGACACCAATAACCCCTACGCGTAATTTTTTCATATTGCCTCCTCAGTATACAGTTGCTCAATTCCAGATGGCTGTCAATTGCCGGGATATTTGTTCCAGATATTTTAGATCAGTATCATCAAATGCATCGAGCTGGATACTGTCGATATCCAGAACAGCACGAATTTGACCGTTATTATCGAAATTGGGTACAACGATCTCAGAGTTGGATCTCTCATCACAAGCAACATGGCCCGGAAAGTCGTGGACATTGGCAACCAGAATCGTTTTCCCCTGTTTAATTGCCTCTGCACAGACGCCCTTGTCCAATGTGAGTTTGACACAGGCAGGAGGACCTTGAAAGGGGCCTAATACCAAATGGTCGTTCCTATAAAAATAAAATCCTACCCAAAAGAAGGCAAAATATTCTTTCAGAATAGCTGTTGTATTTGCCAGAGTGGCCACAACATCGACATGACGCTGAACTTGCGCCCGGATTCGCTTGTTAGCCCACTTGTAGGCTTGTTCTTTAACCATGTTTCTTTTCCTCGTTCTGTTGCGCCTTGAGCTGTTTTCGCACATGGGGTATCAAGCCACCATCATTAAAAATAGCGACAATTTCATCCGGTAATGGAGGAAACTGATAGATCCCGTACAGAGTTAATATTTCTCCTTTTTGAAGATCGATGGAAATTTTTTCTTTAGATTTGAAATCGCCGGTTTGTTTCAGTGTAAGCGCAGGAAGACCTGCATTGATACAATTTCTAAAAAACAAGCGTGAAAACGACTCGGCGATCACAGCCCCTACTCGAGCATATTTCAAGCAAAATGCAGCTTGCTCCCGGGAACTGCCACAGCCAAAATTTGAGCCTGCCACAATAATGTCGCCCGGACGTACGGATTTTGCAAAATCAGGATCAAGGTCTTCGAGAGCTATGCGCGCCATTTCCTGTGGGTCTGTAACAGTATATGTATATTTTCCCGGGAAAATGACATCCGTATTGATGTTATTGCCATATTTCCAAACCCGACCTGAAAGAATATTCACAATACCCTCCTCTCGATTATTGGGGTAATGATTGCGGATCCATAACGTTTCTAAAATCAGTGATTTTTCCAGTCAGGGCACTTGCGGCAGCAGTCAATGGACTGCAAAGGTAGATTTCAGATTCTTTGCAGCCAAAACGACCCTTGAAATTACGGTTAGAGGTACTCAGGGTTCGCTCGCCGGGTGCTAATACCCCTTGGTGATTACCCATGCAAGGTCCACAGCCGGTGTTTCCGATCACTGCGCCTGCCTCGGTCAGGATTTCGATATATCCGGCCTTCAATGCTTCTGTAAAGACCTGCTGTGAGGCCGGAATAACGATCATTCGTGTTTGTGGGCATAATTTTTTACCGTTAAGCACATACGATACCATAGCAAAATCTTCCAGTCGAGCATTGGTGCAGGAGCCGAAAAAAACCTGATCTACAGCCAATCCCTCAACAGCAGATACGGATTTCACGTTATCGACAGCGTGAGGGAGCGCGATTTGAGGCTCCAGGTTATTGACCGGTATTTCAATCACAGGTATATCGATATCCGGATCAGAAGAAATCACAGAAAAATCTGTCCGGCCTCGTGGCTCTAAATAATTAAAAACCTTTTGATCGGGTTCCATATAGCCATTTTTTGCCCCCATTTCCACGGCCATATTCGTGAGGACCATGCGGCTCTCCACGCTAAATTCTTTCACCACAGAACCGCTGAACCAAACAGATTGATACAAAGCGCCATCGGCCCCAAGACGTTTCATGATAAATAACATGACATCCTTGGCAGAGATCCCGGGTGGCAAGAACCCATTGATGTCAATTTTCAATGTTTCTGGTACTCGTAACCATATTTTTCCTGTAGCCATGATAACGGCCATTTCGCTTCGGCCAATTCCCGTGGCAAATGCACCAAATGCACCATAGGTGGTGGTATGCGAGTCACTGCCGACGATTACCTTTCCGGGCAGGGCAAATCCCTCTTCACACAAAACCTGATGACAGATACCTCTTTGTACATCATAAAAATTTCGAATTCCCTGAGCTTTTACAAATTCGCGAATCGTCTTGTGGTTTTGAGCAAACTTTTCATTTGCGGCAGGAACACAATGATCCAAAACAATCACGTGACGGTCAGAGTCAGCGAGCTGCTCTACACCGAGTTCCAGAAACGTTTTAGAGATGGCTGCGGTATTGTCATGGCTCAGGAAAAATAT
>CAYNUX010000566.1:0-2516 GCA_964400115.1 uncultured Cytophagia bacterium | reverse complement strand
ACTCTGGATGCTGCAGTAGAATATGATTTTATGTGGAACAGAGTGTCGTTCATTACCGGTTTGAGTTACCGGCGTGCGTTGTATCGGGGTCCCTTGATCAGCGACCAATCCGATTACTCTACAGGGCCATTGCCATCCGGACAAGATCGGATCATTGAATCCTATGCATTTTCATCGCTTGCGGATTACCGTCCCGTTCCCTCGTTGCGCTTTATCGGTGGGTTCAGGATGGATCAATACAATCTTCTCAATGAGCTTTCTCTTACCTATGAAGCCGCCGCAACGTGGCGCCTGAATAAGAATAATCTGTTTCGGGCTGTCTATTCTAAAGCCAATCGGGCCCCGTTTATGCTGGATAGCTATATCGGAAGAGGGATAAAATTATTGGCGTATATCGAAGACTTTGGCATGCCCGCTGAACTGCGATTTTTCAGAAATCAGCAAATCGATTATCTGACCAACAAAACCATCGAGTTGGGATGGCGGTTTCATTTTGCTGAAAACCTGGATCTCGATATAGAAGTCTTTGATGCTCATCTCGATGATCTCATCGTACTGAGTTCATTGGGCTGGGGAATCGATTCGATCCGTTATTTTTTCCCTGTGGCCTATCAAGATATGGCTTTTCAAAATTCTCAACTCTTTATGACACGTCAAAACGGGCTGACACTGAGTTTTGAGGCCACTCCCTCGGACCGGATTAAATTCAGAGTGTACGGCATGCTCCAAGAAAGCTACAACGATTATAATCGTGAGGATGTCAAGAAAGCTGTGAAACAGGATCTCCTTAATCAGGATGTCTATTATACATCCATACAAATCGACAGTTTGGTTAAAGAACATATTGCCATCAATCCCAAATCAACCCCTTCCATTATCGCCGGAGCGGTTCTGCACATGATGCCTTTCAGTCAGCTGTCTGTTAATGTGAATGCTTATGCACTGTCCTCACAGTCATTTGAGGGCATCGATGTCAATGAAACCTATGCCAGAAAACTGGAGCCATTGGTCAATTTAAATGTGGTCATGAATTATCGCATTAATGATTATCTTTGTCTGGTTGCCAACGCACGTAACCTCTTGGGGCCGACAAAAGAATATGCGTTTACCGATAAAATCAACAAAAGCATCTTGTTTGGATTCCGCTATCAGTATTGAAATTGATATCCGGATCAGAACCTTGGAGAACGGGGTTGAAGTTTTTTAATAATTTATCCATTAGAAACAAACTGGTTTTTATTGTTCTGCTGGGTTCTCTTTTTGCTCTGCTGACCGGATTCTCTTTTGTGATTTACAGCAATATACGGTCCTTCAAGCAGGATATGATTCACAATACGGTGGTGAATGCCAAACTCATGGGTGAATATTCGGCCACATCCCTGGAATTCAATTATACATTTGGCGTTGAAGAAGTTTTGCAAAAGTTAGTGACCCTTCCCTCGATGACCACAGGAATTGTGTTCGATAAAAAAGATAGTATCTATGCATCCTACGAGCATATGCAAGGCGTAAGCGTTCCCCCGATTCCCGAACAGGGGGAAGGGATGTTTTTTGCTGAGCAAGCTCTGCACGTATTTCAGCCCATTATGCTCGGGGAAGAACGCATCGGCACTATCTATTTGCAGGCCTCCACTGACGAGCTGCTTAGAAAAATTCGTCATTATTGGATCATGATGGTTCTGATTCTTGTTTCCGTACTGATTGCAACCTATTTTGTGGCAGTGCGTTTGCAAACATTGCTATCCGAACCAATATTGCATTTGGCCCGGGTCACCGACCGGCTCTCTTATCGACCCGATTATTCACTGCGTGTCAAAACGCCTGGCGAAGATGAAATAGGTACTCTTTATGAAGGTTTTAATAATATGTTAAGCCGGATTCAAGAGCGCGAGGCCGAGCGTGACCGTGCGAATCAACAATTGCTGCTGCGCACCCATGAGCTTTCCGAAACATTAGAAAATTTGAAAAAAACTCAAAATCAGCTCATTGAATCGGAAAAAATGGCGGCATTGGGCCAACTCATTGCCGGAGTCGCCCACGAGATCAACACCCCTCTGGGTGCCATCCGTTCATCGGTGAGCAATATTCAACGTGCCCTGGAACAGACCCTAAACTATTTACCGGAATTTTTTGATTCGCTTTCATTGAAAAATCGTCATCGCTTTTTGAACCTTTTATCGCGCTCATCCGTGCAGACCTCGCCGATCACAGCTCGTGAAGAGAGACAACATCGTCGTCGTCTGACACAAATGTTGGAAGAACACAAT
The DNA here is from genome assembly GCA_964400115.1 of uncultured Cytophagia bacterium. Lineage (GTDB taxonomy): Bacteria > Zhuqueibacterota > Zhuqueibacteria > Residuimicrobiales > Oceaniaggregativiventaceae > Oceaniaggregativivens. The sequence continues at coordinate 249 of CAYNUX010000566.1, read as the reverse complement.
ATCCAAAATGCTGATTCCATCGCTGACACCCTCGTCGATATCGGAATCTATGACCAAATCGATGATATCATTGCACTGATTAAAGATAACGAGGGGGATATGGTGTTGAAGAATGCTTATCGTTTGATCAGCTTGCAAAAGAGTGCACAGAATATATCTCTGGCCACCGAAAAGGCATCCAAAGTTGTCTTTGCATTAAAGAGTTATGCCAGGTACGATCAATCTGAAGAGATGGAAAAAGCCAATATC
>CAYNUX010000565.1:0-2519 GCA_964400115.1 uncultured Cytophagia bacterium | reverse complement strand
AGGCAGTTTCCATACCTCTGTAAGCAATTCCCAGGCCCATTCTATGGCCTCTGCTTTAAAATAGTCGGCAAAAGACCAATTCCCGAGCATCTCAAAAAAGGTGTGGTGATATGTGTCTCGGCCCACCTCTTCCAAATCATTGTGTTTGCCGGATACGCGTATGCATTTTTGTGAATCTGCGACCCGAGGATAGCGTCGTTCTCGGGTACCCAGAAAAATATCTTTAAATTGATTCATTCCAGCATTTGTAAACAAAAGAGTAGGATCATTCTGTGGAATGACAGGCGCGCTGGGCACAATGTGATGTTGTTTACTTTTAAAAAAATCCAGAAAAGATTGTCTGATTTCATTAGAATTCATCACTTTTCCCATGGTTAAGTTTATCCAGTGCCTGCATAAGGTCGTTTTCAAGATCAGTATAGTTTTCTATTCCAACAGATAGTCGTAACAAGCCATCGGTAATGCCAATTTTTTTCCGATCCTCAGCGGACAAGCTGACATGAGAGGTCGAAGCAGGGTGAATGATGAGTGTGTCGATTTCTCCCAGACTCACCGTAAAGCGGCAGACACGCACAACGTCGATTAAGGCCTTTGCTGCATCAAATCCACCTTTAACTTCGAACGACAACATAGCTCCAAAACCTTTTAATTGAGCATCAGCAAGTTTATGAAAAGGGTGACTTTTTAAACCCGGATAAAAAACTTTGTTCACAGCAGAATGATGTTCTAAAAACCGGGCTAATTGAAAGGCATTTTCACACTGTCTTTCCAGTCGTAACGGCAACGTTTTCATTCCCCTAACTCCTAACCAGGCGTTAAAGGGGCTCAGGCAGCCGCCAAAATTCACCAATTTTGCAGCAATGTCTTTTAACTCGCGATTACAGCCCAATATAACACCACCCACAAGATCACCGTGTCCCCCGATATACTTTGTCGCGCTGTGGATGACAATATCTGCACCCATTTCTATAGGTTGAGCAACAGGAGGAGGGGTAAATGTATTATCAACGACCAATTTGATATCGTGGTTCTTTGCCAGTTTACTCAATCCTGCAATATCTGCCACAACAAGGTTGGGGTTCCCCAATATTTCTGTATAAATAATACGGGTGCAGGGTCGGATGGCATTGGCGACCTGTTCTATATCAGTGATATCTACCAAATCGATATCTACTCCCATCGCTGCGAGATCCTGACTAAAAAAGGCTCGGGTACCACCATAAATATCTTTTGAAGAGATGATATGATCGCCTTGTCGTGCATACGCCATAAAAACACTGCTAATTGCAGCCATGCCTGATGCTGCAGACAGCCCTTTTTCAGCGCCTTCCAAAACAGCAACCATATGAGCAAAAAGATCTGTGCTGGGATTTCTATAGCGTGTGTATATATATCCCTCTTTTTTGCCATCAAAAATTGCGAGTCCTTGCTCAGCATCGGGATATTCAAAATTAACCGTCTGATAGAGAGGGGCAATATGTGGTTTTACGGAACCCATTCCGATGTCAGCTTTTGCCGCTTTCAGCAATCGGGTTCCCAAACCCCAATTTTTATCATATGTTTGGTGATTTGTCATTTATGTGTCCAATTCATTCCATCTGTCCATAATCTCTCGCACGATATCCCACCGAAATCCTCTTCTCTGCAAGAAATCAGACACTTTTTTCTGCGTTTTAACATCATCAGGACTACTCACTTGGCGCTTGCGTTTCGCAGCCAGTTCAAGAGCCCAGTCGAACTCGCTCTTTTCTGCAAATACGTGTTCAATTGCAGTTTCAATCAATTCTTCTTCAATGCCTTTTTCGACCAATTCTCGTCTTAAGAGAAAGGCTCCTTCGGGACGGGTAATCATGCGGGAACGGGCAAACATCAGAGCAAATTCTCGATCATTTAACATTTCCAGCTTTTTCAAGTCGGAAATTACAGTTTCCAGAATATTCTCGGGGATCTGATCTCTTGTTAATCTGCCACGCAGCTCCTTTTCACTTCTTGCCCGCACGGCTAAGAGTTTATACGCTTTATGCTTTGCTCTTTGCATGTCTTCGAGTGCAATGATTGCCTCGATTTGTTCCTCGGAGAGTTGATCGCCGTTAGCAATGCCGCTTTTCAGCAAAACATCCTGATCCAGACCAAACGCAAACTCTTTGTCGAGAAAAACAGAAAAGCGCTTACTGTTTTTCTTTTGAACTTGTATCGCTGTAACGGTCTTTACGATTTGTCGCTTTCCTCTGCTTTTTTCGGTTCTACTTGAGGACCAATACCGAGTTCTCCTTTAACTCGTTTCATAATCACAGAAAATAATTCAGGATTATCACCGAGGTAGCGTTTAACATTTTCTCGTCCTTGTCCTAATCTCTCATCTCCAAAAGAAAACCATGTACCGGCTTTATCCACAATTTTATACTTTACGGCCAGATCCAAAACATCGCCTACCTTGGAAATCCCTAAACCATAAATGATATCAAATTCTGCGTCCCGGAAGGGTGGAGCAACTTTATTTTTGACGACCTTGACTTTTG
>CAYNUX010000564.1:0-2524 GCA_964400115.1 uncultured Cytophagia bacterium | reverse complement strand
ATTATCGCAAAGGGGAACCTGTTACAGTGGTTGAAAGATCTTTTACCCGACCGGTCCGTCCTGGGGATTCCGGAAGTTAAAAATAGAATGGAAGATCGAATTTTTTATTTTTCAAAGGATGATTATTTAGGGAACTCTCATCTTCGATGGGTGGACAATATTCCGCGGCTGCTGGCCAGAGTTCCATGGTAATTTTTTTTAACAAAGAAAAATACCAAACCGCCTTTGGATTTCTGATAAAACCATTCAAGTCCTTTTTACATCTTATCATTCGCTTTTTCTATCGAAGAACGCTTCGTTTTGGAAACATTGAGAACTATGGATGGATAAATAACCAGTTAAGCCGTGCATTTGAATGGTTGAGAATTGACCAGGCTATCCAATGGTTAAATGCGTATGAAACGCAAACTATTCTGGATCGATTTCCGCAGGTCAATACGGCCTGGGATTCCGGGTTATCCGGCGACCACCGCCCTTTGCTAACCCCTGAGATCAAACAGAAGCTCCTGCCTGCCTGCACTCATTTTATTTCGGAATTGAACCCTGTTAAAGCGGATTCGGGTGACATCGCACACGGGTTTTCGATTATTATCCCTTTTTATGGTGATCTTGAATATTTACACCGGTGTTTAAAATCCGTATCCGCTTCGGATAGTCGATCGATTCTTGAAACCCTTCAAGTGATCATCGTCAATGATGATCCTCGGGTTTCTCAACATGATTTGGAAGGGGCCATTCCGCAATTTCTGTTGCCCAAGGTCCTGGTTCTTCAGAATTCAGAAAATATGGGGATTTGCGAGTCTCTAAATCGAGGGGTGGCCAGGAGCCATTATCCCTGGATTGTTCATCTGGATTGCGATGATTTGCTGACATTCAATTCTCTGGGTATTTTGGCCAAACGAATTCGTCAGTTTCCTCAGGCAAGATATATCAGCTCCCAAATGATCGATATCGATGGAAATGGAATGGTATTAAGGTATAGACTGCGAAGAGAATCCCCATGCCAGCTGCTGACTCATGGTATGATTGCAGGGCATCTCAAGGCCATTCGCAAGGATCTTTTCCAGGATATCGGTTTATACCGACAAGAATATGAAGGGTGTCAGGATTATGAATTCGCATTGCGAACCAGTTTTTTCGAGCCCTTGCTTTTCATTCCGGATTATCTTTATAAATACCGATGGCACGGCAATACTCAGTCGGTCAGTAAAGCTGAACGACAAGTAAGTATTACACGGAAAATCATCGACACCTATTTGACAGCGACATCTTACCTTTCATCTGAGGTCAAACCTCTGATTTCGGTCCGTTTCGAAGGGCCGTACGGGAGTGATTGGCAGAAAGAATTTCCCAATGTATATGGCAGGGAATCGTCAGGTGATTTGCGGGTGAATTTTCAGACTCGATATTCTCGGAGGGACAGAACCCTTTTCAGCCTGGAGGCTGCTCGTTTTCTCATGAAAACCTCCCAATCCTTAAATGAACATATCCTTACATATCCCTCCCCAAGTAGTTGATTTCCCCCGAATCAGCGTCATCATTCCTTGTTTTAACCAGGGAGCTTTTCTGGAAGAGTCGGTGAATTCGATACTTAATCAGACCTATCAAAATTTTGAGGTCATCATAGTGGATGACGGTTCTACCCAACCGAGAACAAAAACCATTTTGCAGCATTTTAAAAAGCCCAGAACCCGCGTGATCCGTACCCCCAATTTCGGATTGGCTGCAGCGAGGAATACCGGAATCGAAAGCGCCCTCGGTGAATATATCTTACCGTTGGATGCCGATGATCGGGTCGGGCCTGAATATTTGAAGGAAAGCATATCCCTGCTGGACCAAAATCCAGGGTTGGGAATCGTTTATTGTGAGGCCGAATTTTTCGGTTCCAAATCCGGAAAATGGACTCTTCCGGCGTACTCTCTGCATGAAATGCTGCTTAACAATATCATTTTCTGTTCGGCCGTCTTCAGAAAGGATGACTGGCGGAAGGTGGGCGGTTATGACCCGAAAATGCGATTCGGATGGGAAGATTATGATTTTTGGCTTTCGTTGATCGAATCCGGTTGTGATGTATATCAGATCCCCAAAACACTGTTCTATTATCGGGTAACCCCGATTTCCATGATCCGTTCCGCGACTGAGATCCAAAAAAGGGAGATGATTCTAAGAATATATCGAAAGCACCACAAGCTTTATAAGCGTGCTGCTTTTCTGGATATAAGGGTGGTTACATCGACACTTTTTTCCCGGAAAACGGCATTGAAGTCAGAATGGGATATATTCAATAATATCCGCCGGATAGCCGGCAGAACATGGCGGAGCCGTCTCCGGGAACAGGGGATTGGCAATGCATTTTTATATTATCGGGAGTTCTTGAGAAAAAGTGAATCAAAACTTATATTGCATTTTCTGTATTATATGACATTGTCAGCCAAAAAGTGGGTGTATTACTTGAATTGGTTAGTGCGTAAATGATTAACAGTCGTATGCGTCCGGAACATTGAAAATTTTTTTTTCATCTTCA
>CAYNUX010000563.1:0-2526 GCA_964400115.1 uncultured Cytophagia bacterium | reverse complement strand
TAAGGTGTTTCCTTCTCAGCTCCGGGATCTGGAAGAGACTCTGGTTGATTTTATCACGTATCGCTTGATTGCCGATCTGCAGCGGAGTTGGCGGGTTATTTTGCCAAATTTAGAGCAATGTGCATTGCTCAAAATCGATTATGCGTATCTGGATGAAAATTGTGCCCATGAGCCTCTTTGGCAAGATCTCGACATATTTAATGATCTCTTACCGACAGAACGCAGCGAAATCGTCTATCATATTCTCGATTATTTTCGAAAGAGCTATGCGATTCATTCTGCTCATCTTTTTGCAAAGACCCGGCTTGAAAGTGTGATGAAAAATGTAAAGGCCAAATTAAAATACCCATGGACCTTTGATGAGAATGAACGCATCGATGAACCACGTTTCTTGTACATCGAGCCGCTCAGAAAAACCGGCCGCCTCTATACCGCAAGCATAGGCCCGCGCAGCATGCTGGGCCAGTATCTGCGCAAAGTTGCCAGGGAAAAAGGATTCGACTTTTCGCAGCAACAATATATCGCCTGGATGCACCAGGTTTTAAACGTTCTTGCCAAGGCCTGGCTGCATGAGGAAAAAGCCATGAATGCCGAAGGTCAGGAAACCTCGATTTACCAGTTGAAACTGACCGAGATTGTCTGGAAATTGGAGGATGGTCAATCTTTGGTTCAGGATCCGGTTCGGCAACAGGCGTTTCGGGATTATGTGCCCAAACCCAATCTTTATTTCCAGCGACTGTATCGACTTGATTTCACTCAGCTAAAATCCATCGTGAGTTCAGAACACACTGGTCAGATTCAAAATGAGGATCGCCAGGAACGTGAAAAGCTTTTTCGCTCCGGCGAACTCTGCGCCTTGTTCTGTTCACCGACCATGGAGTTGGGAATCGATATCGCCAATCTCGATGTGGTGCACATGCGCAATGTTCCGCCGAGCCCGGCCAACTATATCCAGCGTTCCGGACGAGCCGGACGAAGCGGCCAGGCTGCTCTGGTTTTTACTTTTTGCTCAATCTATTCTCCGCATGACCGTTACTATTTTAGAAATGCGGACAAGATGGTTTCCGGTGTGGTGACACCGCCCCGACTGGATCTGAAAAACGAAGAATTACTCAGGTGTCATTTGCATGCGGTTTTTCTCTCGGAATTCGGTCTGGCAGAAATCGACTCTTCGATTGCCGACTTGCTCGATATGGATGACAAGGAATCATTGCTCCTGAAAAAGACTGTCCGGGCTCATCTGACAAAGTCCCGCGCTGAATTGCGACCTCTGGCTGAGCGATGGGTCGAGGCGTTGGATGATCCCGTTAAAGGAGAACAAATCACGGTCGAATGGGCCCTTGAGGTTTTGGAATCGATTCCTGCTAGTCTGGATCGTTCGATTGATCGCTGGCGTAAACTCTATCGTGCAGCTACCAGTCAACTGAATGAGGCCCTTGTGGTGATTTCTTCAGGCATTTATACCAGCAACAGCGAGGAGATGAAAAAGGCTAAACGGCAACAGGCTCAGGCCCTCCGGCAAGAGGACTTGCTCAAGAACAAGACCGGAAGTGGGTCTTTGCAAGTATCAGAATTCTATCCCTATCGCTATCTCGCTTCAGAGGGGTTTTTGCCGGGCTATAATTTTACCCGTCTTCCCTTGCGAACGTTCGTTCAGGTACAAGATCGGGGTGAATTCATTTCCCGACCTCGTTTTGTTGCGTTGCGCGAATTTGGTCCCTCTAATATTATTTATCACAATGGTTCCAAATATCGCATCGATCAGCTGGTAAAGTCCCATGCCGAACAATGGATCAAACAAGCCAAAGTCAGTAAAGAGAGCGGTTATTTTCTGGAAGGTATCGAGTATAACCGGTCGACTTGCCCGTTCAGTCAGGCCCCCCTTTCAGGTGCCCAGTCTACGATCTCTTATGAAAAACTCGTCGAGATGGATGAGACGCGCGCCTCTATCACCGAGCGGATAACTTGCGAGGAAGAAGAGCGCGTCTCTCAGGGGTATGAAATCAAGACCTATTTCCGCTTGCCCGGGGGACATGAACGAATTGCTCGAGGGATCATTCGAGCCGGAGACGAGTCTTTTTTCCGGTTGCATTTCCTGACTGCGGCTCAAATCGTGCAGGTGAACGAGAAATGGCGGGTCACAAAGGAAAAAGGCTTTTTATTGGGACTGGAAACCGGCTTTTTTAAGCGCCAAAAGGATCTTGAAAAAGATCAATCCAAAGATCCGATCAATTCGGTACAGTTGGTTACGAGTGATACGGCAGATGCCCTTTATCTGGAGCCCATGGAATGCCTCGGATTGGACGTCGAAGGCGTGATCACGCTTCAATATGCACTCAAGGAAGCACTGGTTCGATTTTTCAATGTAGAACCCAACGAAATCGGTGTGACCTCGATGGGGGCTGAGGAACATCCCAATATCTTTATCTATGAAGCATCCGAAGGAAGCCTGGGAATTCTGGGACAATTACTAGCTGAACCTGAAAAATTCAACAGCATCGTTCATCAAGCCATTGAACTTTGCCG
>CAYNUX010000562.1:0-2526 GCA_964400115.1 uncultured Cytophagia bacterium | reverse complement strand
TCATTTTATTCTCCTCTATTTACGATTAGGAAATATTTCCGGTAGGTTATACTTTGGGGATAATCAGAGTTGGTTGTTGAATCTTTGGGATAACGTAAGGAGCCCCACCAGCTCCTTACGTTATCTAAAGGTAGCCGATTAATTCATCACAGTCAAGTCCTTTTCATGTAGACCTGAGCAGTTGTCTGGTTTTCCAAACTTTGGTGTGGCCGTTCATTATTAAAAAAGTCAAAATACCATTCCAAACCAGTATGAAGATCGAGTCCTGTTTCAGGTGCATTGATATAAACATATTCATATTTGACGCTGCGCCACAGCCGCTCGATAAAAATATTGTCAAATGCTCGACCACGACCATCCATGCTGATCTGTATCTTGCGAGTGTCGAGAACATCAAGGTAGTCCTTGCATGTAAATTGAACGCCTTGATCGGTATTAAAGATTGTCGGAACACCATAGGTCTCATGAAAATTATCACCAACGTTGTTGCAATTCTTATCTTATCCTTGGCAATGGCCGCTTTTGGCCAGGAAAAAGAACGCAAACCAATGGCAAGTCCAAAGGCTAAAGTGATGCAAACCATTGGGGTGACCGACATTACAGTTACCTATCATCGACCCGCTGTCAAGGATCGTACGATCTGGGGAGAATTGGTTCCTTATGATAAAGTATGGCGTGCAGGTGCCAATAATGCTACCAAAATAGAATTCAGCAATGACGTCACAGTACAGGGACAGCCGCTATCAGCCGGTGCCTATAGTTTTTTCCTCCTCCCCGCAAAATCTGGCGAGTGGACGGCTATTTTTAACAACGTTGATGATCAGTGGGGAGCCTATAATTATGATGAATCCCAAGATGCATTGCGCATCAAAGTGCAACCTCAAGAATCGGATCACACTGAAAGATTAACCTATCATTTTACCAATTTAACAAAAAACTCGGCGCATCTGGTCATGAAATGGGAAAAAACCGCATTGCCCATCGAAATTACTGAAAAATAGTCCACAAGTCGCCTAATAAACGTCGAGCTTTTGATGTCCTTGCACCAAAACCCATATACGGATCTCAATGCAAAAACATCTAGTTGTAATATTATTGACACTATTGCACAATCAACTTTATGCCCAGGACTCTATAAAAACAGAATCCATGATCCCTCGTTACATGTTACCAAAGATTGTTGTTCAGGCTCCACGCGTGCCCATGGATATCTGGACGTCTCCTCTTTCTGTAGATGTCATTGGACGAGCCCCAGGAGAGAGCCTGGATCCGGCACGCAATACTATGGCTGAATTACAAATATCAGTATTCTCGTAAAAACCACGAGTTCTCTTCAAGTATACACCGTGTATTCAGTCCCTATTTGCTGGGTCCCGGTAGCTTGAATAAATCACAAGCCAAGTCAAATCCGCAGATGGCGAGATCCTATATGCAGCAGCAGGGAGCAGGTAAATCACTCGATCAAATCCAGAGTGGGCTCTCTTGGAAATGGCAGAGAGATAATCTCGAATCTAAAGTCACCTTTTATGGAATCCGGCGGGATTTACAAAATGCCATTCCCGATCGTTATATCAATCTCTTGCGCCACGCCGGTGGTGTATGAAGCAAATTGACATTGTATGATTTCGTTGCCACCCATATCACGGCTGGCTTTGATATGGATATTCAGGACGATGCAAGAGTCGAGTTTGAAAATTTGGGAATTCCCGATCTTGACATCCCGGCAAAAGAACGATTTGATGCGATCCAACGGGGAGACAGACAGCTTGACCAAAACGAAAACGTGGTGTCGTGGTCGCCTTTTGTACAAGCTCCATGGACCTGGGGAGTGACGAAAGTACTGGCTGGCGTTCGCTATGAGCATATGCGATTCAAAGCAGAGGATAACTATTTTGAGGATGGTCATGATGATTCCGGACAACGATCTTTATCAGAATGGAGTCCGATTCTGGCTGCATCGGTTCAGGTTCAGCCCTTTATTGTCTTATACGGCAACATGGGTTCTTCCTTTCAATCACCCACCGCAAATGAACTGGGTAATCGACCTGACAAGCGAGGAGGATTTAACCCAGGTCTAGAGTCAGAGCATCTTTGCAGCATGGAATTAGGAATGAGATTATTATGGGCACAGCACTCTTTATTGCAGGCAACAGGATTTCACTATAACATTAAAAATTTACTGGTTCCCTATCAAATCGATGATCCATTATTGGATGCTGTTTATTATAGAAATGCAGGACGGGCGAACCATGCCGGATTCGAACTGCAATGGGATTGGCATCCGATATCCATTACCTCGTTCAGACAGACTGCCGAATACAGCAATTATGCTTACAAAGATTATCGGCTACAAAGCAGTAAAGGGCAAATCGTGTCACTGAACACCCAGATACCAGGAGTACCTCAGAAAAGATTTTCAAGTCATTTTACGTTGTCACTTGCCAACTTTGAATTGGAATTGTTTTGGCAATGGCAAGACAAGATATATGGCAATGACTGGAACGGCCCTCCACCGGGCTCAAAAGT
>CAYNUX010000561.1:0-2547 GCA_964400115.1 uncultured Cytophagia bacterium | reverse complement strand
TAGATTTCGGAAAATGATTCTTCCATAAAGGTATTCGATGAAAGGGCGGGTCCCCCGTGTCCCGGGCCTGCAATATAAATGACATTGGCATCATGATCTCGAATCAAGCGATTCAAATGCACATAGATCAAATTCAAGCCCGGTACAGTGCCAAAATGGCCTAACAATCTCGGCTTGATATGTTCTCTTTTTAAAGGCTCTTTCAGGAGGACGTTGTCTTTGAGATATATTTGTCCAACTGAGAGATAATTTGCTGCTTGCCAATAAGCATCGATTTTTTCCAGAGCGTCTTGGGAGAGTTGAAAGGTCATGGAAACTCCTTTAAAGAGATTTGATATTAAGAAATTTTATCGAGTCCGGGAATCTTGCTTTTTCAAAGTATCCAGGGGCAAACCTTTTTTGTCCATTTCTAGTAACGAGAGGGGTAGGTTTAAAATTCCAGGTTCGCCTGGAATTGGGCGTTTGATCGGCAGAGTCCTGTGTGATACCAATCAGCAACAGTGTGTTTCGGGCAATGAGAGTATAACGATTCCTCCTTGAACACGTTTGGTTAGAGGTGTTCGCCAGAGTATTCATCCTCATGATGGATTCGAAAGAGCTAAAACCGTGAAAGAACTAGATCAGGGCATTATCCTGCCATCCTAATATTTCAAGGTTGATTTTATCGGGATTGCTTGTCCCCAGGTGGTAAGTTTTGTCAGCTTTATCCACGCATAGAGGGGGAGGAGAGAGTGGCCAGGGTTCTCCTTTAATTTCTGCGCGTTTTTGGGTGAGAATGGCCAGTCCCACAGTATCCACAGCCACCGGGTCAGAACCGGCAATGATTCCTTTATAAAGCCATTTATAACGGGGATCGGGTTGTGGACCTTTGTCACAAAGCGGATAAAGACCGTCGACCAGAATGAGTCTGGTCTTGTTTTTTACATGCGGCATATTCCAAATTTCACCCAATTTGGCACTGTCCTGATGATGATATTTGCTGGGTTCCCCGGAATACATGATGTAATTTTTCAAAACCGTTCCAATGCCCGTCAGCCAATGTGCTTTGAGGGCAGGAAGGGCAATCAAACACGTGCATGCTTTGGCTTTTTCCGGACCGCCTTGTGCCATCAAAATCTGGTTTTCTTTTAACCCTATATCCATGAGCGAGTCGCGGACCACATCTACCAATTCCCTATGGGTCGGATTGAGATGTGGGGTGGGCACGAGTCCTACGATATCTTGCGAAGAAAAGAGTGTTTCCCAGGCCTTTTGGGGGGAATCCATCTGGGTTACTGAGGAAATGGCCAGGTCGACCATATCTTTTAGTTTTGGTGCATTTACCCGATGGTTATTGTCGATAACACTTTTATCACGAATGATATATACATGGCTGGCATCAGGAGCATTTGCCGGGCTGTGCAAAACGCCGGTGCTCAGAGCCGCGCCCATGGATCCTTTGACAAGATCTCTGCGAGTGAAAGCTCTATTCATGCTCCCTCCGCAAATGCTGCAAAAACAGTTGAGCTGTCTCGAGTCGTGAATGCTCAAAAGTGATGATACATCGATCGTCATCTTGAGAGCACCCCAGCCAGCCTTCATCAGTTTCTATGAAATAGAATTTTTGATTTGGCTCTATTGATTGTTCCGGAAACAAAGCCTGCAGAAAGGAAAAGGTGGCGCGATGGGCTTTGTGTGGTTGCGGGTATTGAATCATCAGGCACGGCACGGTTTCTCCGCCAACCGACCGATAGAAAGCAAGCAGTGCCTGGCATTTATGGTCTAACTGCAGGATATTGTCTTGGCCGAGGTAATAAAGCGAATTTAAAACCAGATGGGATCGAAAATAATGTACTTTGTCTCTGATAAGATAAAAATTCTCCATCTCTGCAGGGATAACGTTTAAAAGAGCCGGGTAATTCGTTATGGTCAGATCCTTGACAAGGGTTCGTATCATTGACAAGATCTGCGTTTTGGCGGCCAAAGATTCCCGATATGCCATCATTCGAAAATAGTATTGTCCTGCCCACGCTCTGAATAGTCCCGCTCCATAGAGTGCATGGTGGGGTGGAAGGGATTCCGGAATGATATCCGGTGAAACGTCGACAAGTGTTATCGGCTCTCCGCCCCAGTCCAGGGAAAGCAAACCGAAAGCATCATCAGCAGACTGCATTTTGTAGACTTCGACTAAAATTTGAGGCAAAGAGTCGGTTGCTGCGGTATATTCAGTGACCTGTAAATGATCAAACCGATACCCAAGATAAAGTTCTCCGGCACCATCCATGTATTCAAAGATATTATGTCCATCGATGATTCGATGACTATTCCGCTGCCAGGGGACAATATTTTGCGGCAAATTTTCAATCAGCGCGGATGCGCCAGGCAGAATGGAACCCATGAGCATAACGCTTAAAAAAAAGAGGTTTACATTTTTTTATCAGTATTGTTTATCCATAAAGGATAGTTATAAACATTAACAATGACAAGAAAAAATTTATGCATTTTCACGTTAGAAAATATCAGGCATGTTTTTTGATACTTTGTCAATATCTGCGGTTGTGTTTGACC
>CAYNUX010000560.1:0-2557 GCA_964400115.1 uncultured Cytophagia bacterium | reverse complement strand
GAATCATGTGGCAAATGTATACCCTGCCGGGAAGGTACAAAAAGATTACTGGAGATCTTGGAGCGGCTTACTCATTCATATAAAAGTGAGAATCGTCCCGAAGATGCACTCTTGAGATTTCAAGGTATGGTTTATATGGAACGGCTTGCCGGAGTCATTAAAGGAACATCACTGTGTGGCCTCGGTCAGTCTGCGTCCAATCCGGTGCTGAGCACTTTACAATATTTTCGGGACGAGTACGAGGCACATCTCTATGACCGTAAATGTCCTGCTGGCCATTGCCGCGAATTGTTGACATTTCACATCGATACCGAAAAATGTACGGGGTGTACGGTTTGTGCCCGTAAATGTCCGCAAGATGCTATTGTGGGTGAACGCAAAAAAGCTCATTATATCATCGATGATAAATGTATCCGATGCGATCAATGTCGCCAAAACTGTAAATTTGACGCTATTTATGTAGAATAAACTGACAAGAGGAATACAATGCGAGTATCGATAAACGAGAAAGAATATTGGGCAAATCCCGGCGAAACGATTCTCACCGTGGCCCAACGTGAGGGAATCAATATCCCTACGCTGTGCTATCTGAAAGGATTTTCTCCAACAGGAAGTTGTCGTGTTTGTGTGGTAAAAGTCGAAGGCCAACGGAATCTAGTGCCCGCTTGTGCTTTTCCGGTCTCTGAAGGCATAAGCATAAACACCAACTCTCCCGAGGTCAGACGCGCCAGAAAAACGATTATTGAACTGTTATTGGCCAATCATCCTCAGGAATGCCTCGTATGTGTAAGAAATGGTAATTGTGAGCTACAGGATTTGGCTGCTCAGTACGGTATTCGGGATTATCGATATACCGGTGAACGCCGGAAAAATAAAAAAGATATCGCCAGCCCGTCTATTGAACGCGATCCCGATAAATGCATTTTATGCGGTCGATGTGTACGAGTATGTCATGAAACTCAAAATGTCGGTGCCATCGATATCGCTGCAAGAGGATTTTCTAGCCATGTGACCCCGGCAATGGAAAGCAGTCTCAATACCAGTCCATGTGTTTACTGCGGACAATGTGTCGTGGTATGTCCGGTGGGTGCGCTTACCGAAAAGAGTCATGAAAAGGTTGTCTGGGAAGCGATCAATGATCCTGCCCGCGTTGTGGTGGCACAAACCGCCCCGGCGGTAAGGGCTGCGCTGGGTGAAGAGTTTGGATTGGAACCCGGAACCGTGGTTACAGGAAAAATGACCGCTGCGTTGCGGCGCATGGGATTCGATTATGTCTTTGATACCAACTTTGGCGCTGACCTGACGATCATTGAAGAAGCCAATGAGCTTATCAAACGCCTGCAAACCAATGGCAATATACCTCTCTTGACTTCTTGTAGCCCGGGATGGGTGAAATATATCGAAACCTTTTATCCCGATTTGTTGGGTTATGTCTCTACATGCAAATCTCCTCAAGAAATGACCGGCGCCATGATAAAGAGCTATTTTGCAGATAAAATGAATATCGATCCTGCAAATATTTTTGTTGTCTCGGTTATGCCATGTACTGCAAAGAAATTCGAGTCTCAACGGCCCGAATTGGGTGATAATTATCCTGATGTCGATGCTGTTTTGACAACACGCGAAATGGGTCGCATGATTAAAAATGCTGGATTGGATTTTGTAAAGCTACCGGATGATCATTTTGATGATCCTATGGGAGAATCCACCGGTGCTGCCGTGATTTTTGGGGCTGCAGGCGGTGTGATGGAAGCTGCCTTGCGAACAGCTCATTATTACCTGGCTGAAAAAGAGATGGATACAATTGATTTTGTTCCGATTCGTGGTCTGGAAGGCGTCAAAGAGGCTACTGTGGAGATCAAGGGACAGGTGTTAAACATTGCTGCGGTGAGCGGATTGCAAAATATCAATCGCTTCCTGGATGACATCAAGAGTGGCAGATCCAAATATCACTTTATCGAGGTCATGGCTTGTCCCGGCGGATGTATTAACGGAGGAGGACAACCCTTACCTGCAGATCCTGAAAAGGTCAGAAAACGAGCCGAAGGGATCTATTCCATTGACCGGGGTATGGCAAAGCGAGCGAGCCATCACAATGAATCCGTACAAAAACTCTATAAAGAATTTCTGGGCGAACCCAATGGACACAAAGCCCACGAATTGCTGCATACCCGCTATCTGAGCAGAGATTATCGATGAATGCAGTGATCTGGACAATCGAAGAACGATGCAGGCAATGCTATACATGTATTCGCGAATGCCCGGCCAAGGCGATCAAGGTCGAAAAAGGTCAAGCCAAGGTTATCGAATCACGATGCATAGGATGTGGTCATTGCGTGCGCGTTTGCTCACAAGGCGCAAAGGCGATTCTCGATGCCGTGCCTACGACTTTGAAATATATAGCCGAAAAGGATGAACCCATCATTGCCATGCTCGCTCCCTCTTTTCCTGCTGCTTTTCCGGATGTCGAGCCAGAAAAGCTCGTAGGAGCCTTGCGTGAATGTGGATTCGATAAAGTGGTTGAAGTGGCGTTTGGTGCGGATCTGGTAAATCAGGG
>CAYNUX010000559.1:0-2565 GCA_964400115.1 uncultured Cytophagia bacterium | reverse complement strand
GCGTTCAGATCAATGCTTGTATGATATTCATATTTTTCCGGTGTCCAGCGGATTACGGGTAGTTCGAAATCAAGGGGTTCATCTTTAAATAATCCGGCCACCAGTGCACCTTCCAGATGGGATAAGACATGCCCGCTGACAGTTTCGTCGATATAATCCGCAGAATTCACCAATGCCATCATGAGACGAGCCTGGTTGGGTAATATCAGATCCGGCATGAATCTCAGACGATTCAGGCAATAGATATCCTCATCATAGAGCAATTGACCAAAAAATTCCTGAATCAGAACATCGACTCTTGAGGGAGGTGAAAATTCGCGTATATCTTGATGTACGGGGATAATATTGGGTACCTTTTTCAGGCGCTGCGAAACAATATCAAAAAGAACATCATTCGCTTCAACCGCATACACCTTTTCTGCTCCCAGCAATGAAGCGGCTTCGGAAAAAAGTCCAAATCCACATCCGGCATCCACGATTACTTTGCCCTGGATGTTCTTTTTATAACGTTTCAAGAGATTATTAAAGGCCCGTGTTCGTCGTTCGTCATCATAAATACTGACAAAAGCAAGCAAATCATCCAGAGTTTCAAAACGACGATCCGGCAATTGATTGAGAATATCCATTGAATTTTTTATTCATCTGATGATCGGTTATCAACAGGGGGAATGACCCCCCGTAGCTGTGACTGAAAAGGACACCGGGAAAATTTGGCTCGATCTTTAAGGTAAGAAAAATTTATGCAAATTCCAATAAAAATACTCCTAGTCTCGATCCTCCACAAAGGCACGATGGGTACAAAAAGAAAAATAAATATCTGATTTATTTATTTTAGAATTTGTTTCTTTGTGGCCTTTGCTTATGTATACATTTATAAATCATAAAGGCTAGAGTGACGAGTCGGTACGGACAGGAATCCTATTTATCCATCACCGATTCACCAAAATCCACAGCGATGACATCGCCATTAATCCATTGAGCGTCCATGCTGCAGAGATTGACAATAGCACGTGCAATGTCGTCAGGGGTTGTTAGTCGACCGGAGGGGTTTTTTCGTTTAGAGATTTCTATCATTCTTTCATGACCAGGGATTTTTTGCAAAGCCGGTGTGTCGGTAACCCCTGCCTTCAGGGCATTGACAGTGACGCCATAAGAACCGAGTTCTAAAGCGAGTTGGCGAACGTGGGATTCGAGAGCCGATTTAGCGGCAGAAATTGCGCCGTAATAGGGAAGCACATTTGTGCTGCCATGACTGGTCATGGCAATTATTCGGCTGCCACGTCCGAGCAGATCATTTGCAAACAGCTCCTGCGTCCAATAAACAAAAGAGTGGGCCATCACATCCATGGTCATAATCATATTGGCGCGGCTGAGAACTGTGGGGCCATTTTCACCGATAAATGGTTTTAAGGTACCAAATGCCAGGCTGTGCAGCATAATTTTTATTTTGACATCTTGAGGAATTTGTTCCCGTACTTTTTGGAAGACCTCTTTACGCTTTTCAGCATTCGCCGCATTGATATTAAAAAAAGACACTTTGCTGCCTTTATCCTGCAATGTGTGTATCAATTCTTCGACCACAGACATGTTTTGCTGGCGATCCAGATGCACTCCAAATATATGATACCCTGCATCAGCAAGACGAAGGGCGGTTGCTTTACCAAAACCACTGCTGGCGCCCAAAATGAGTGCATAATTTTCTCTGGATTCCTGTTGTTGAGGTTGCATGCAAATATCCTTTCAATAATGGTACCCGCCTGTCAAGCAGTATTCGACAGTGTTAACAATAGGAAACTCGCGCTTTATTTCAAATCCTTTTACTTTTTCACATATATAACTATGTTCTATTTCCACTTTACTGGGTACGGGGTAGAATCTATCATCCCTTCAAAGCAATCATTTTTTTCCTTGCCATTTGTTGTGATGAAGACTATATTTATAATTCGTGTTTTTCTGAAATGAACACTCTAAAATGAATGATATTCGTTGCCTAAAGTGAAAGGACCATCCATGGAACACATACGCACCTTGCCGAGCGACGATTTGCGGGCTATACTCTGGCGATTTTCTGATCGATTCGATCTGCAAATGTTGATCCAATCCTCCCGATCTGTTGCTCGCGGCGTTGTCGCCAGGGCAGTGGCCAATGGTGCACGAAACACCCACGAATGGACTAAAGAAAAAGATAATCTGCTCAAAGCATTTGATGAATCCGGTATCACTTCCTTGTTTATGGATCCGGAGCATGGCGGCTATATCGAAGGTCCGAAAAATTTTGCGTTGGCTCTCGTTGCATTTGAACTTTCCTGGGTGGATGCCGGTGCAGCGACAGGAAGCCTGGCAGGGAATCTTGCTCTTGAGCCTATTCATGAGCGAGGTACTCCGGAACAACGCCAATACTATATGTCCCGTGCAGTACCGCCTGCTCCCGGTGAGGAGCGAAAACAATTGCGCGGTGCTTTTGGTCTGACCGAACCCCTTCCTTATGTCGGTACGGAAACCGGGATGCTAAGCGGAAAGGTTAGAATCGCTGAATGGAACGAAGGACAAGAACCTGTCTTGCAG
>CAYNUX010000558.1:1352-2572 GCA_964400115.1 uncultured Cytophagia bacterium | reverse complement strand
TGTCCAAATTGGCCAAAACCAATTTCGCCTTAAAAAGAATCCGCTTACCGATAAACTGGAAACAGCCCGGTAGCCAATATCCAAATGCGTTCAAAATCAATGAGCTACGGGTTGCCCCCAACCCGCCCATGACTTTGTTCAAAGAGGCGACTCTGAATAAATATCATGTGGAATCCGCCAGAACGGTGGGAAAGGATTTTGAAGGTTTCATTGAAGAGGTATGCGGGGCACTTTGTGATGCCATCGACAAATGGATGAAAATGGCGACCGTTGCGGGAGTCATCATCACCGGACCCGTCGGAATACTCAGACCTGGATGTGTAATCGGGCCTCCTCTTACACCGTTGATACTGGCAAGCGCACCCAAAAATACAAAGCAGGAATTGAAATATTCCAAAGCCATTGCGCAAGCGTTTGGCACTTTGTGGCAGCCTTGGCACATGGGACTGACCGGCGTCCTGGCCTACCCCGCGTTTGCGGCGTTCCCCGGGCCTGTTGGCCCCCCCATTTCCAATGTCCCGATCCCTTTGATCGCATTTGCATCAGCCGGCGAAGCGGGACTCTCGCCTCAAAGTCTTAAAGGGATGATGATCTCCAACCTGGGCGATCCGGGTGCTCTCCACGCGCCGGAGCTCTTTGACGCGATATCCACGGCCTTTCACACCATTTTTCAGGTATTCAAAGCAACCACTATGTTTCAAAAGGTACTCGGCACGGGACCGGTTCCAAGCTTTGCGCCGCCCGTCGCTCCGGTTGGGCCGGTCATATCGGGAACCGTAATTCCGACACCGGGCGTGATCGTCTGACAAACTTGAACCGACTCAGCGGTATTACAGCGGCATACTATCACCGTAGGCTCATTCATAGCAGGGACAATATATGGAAATATCTAATCAAACTCCATTCCAAGTGGAGGCGATTCCGTCGAACGGACCTAAAGACCAACAGATTCTGACGGTCATCGTCAAAGGGACATTCATCTTCCATCAGGCAAAGCCGGTCACGGTGGCGGACGAACAGATCCCCATCGCCTTTGGTGACGAGTTTTATGACGACAAAAATGGAGGCAGCGTAAAATTTGAGTCGGACACAGCTCCGTTCAAGCCGAAAGCCGATATTGCCTTGGTCGGGCGGGCATACGCGACTGAAGGAAAGGATGTACAAATTCTCGATGTCCTGCTGCGGGTCGAGCGGATAAAAAAGGTTTTGAGAGTCTTCGG
>CAYNUX010000558.1:0-1252 GCA_964400115.1 uncultured Cytophagia bacterium | reverse complement strand
CCGGCGGGGTTCGGTTTTTGGAGCCGGTCATGGAGTCCAAGGGCCGAATATATTGGAACCTATGACGATGCATGGCGACTCGAACGATCCCCGTTGCCGCCGGAAGATTTTCGATTTGAATTTTTTAATGCCGCACATCCCGACCTACAGGCACCCGGCTATCTCAAGGGGACTGAAGAAATTGAGCTGATTAACCTGACCTCCGAAGGAAAAAACAGATTCTATCTGCCTGGGGTGGAGATTGATTGCAGGATATTGAGATCCGTCGAAGAGTCCATCAAAATGGAGCTGGATACACTCTGTTTGATTCCTGATGAGGATCGCCTATATTTAGTCTGGCGCGGCTATACCCCTATCGAGGACTTTGCGGCACTTGACGTCAGGGCTATCGAGATTCGTTGTAACGCTTGTTAAACTGAATAGTTTCGTAAATACCAGATGAGTTGACCAGAAACATGAATGTTGAGATCTTAAATGTGGAATGAGGTAAGGAAGGGTAATGCACAGGGTACAACTTAAAAACCCCGTAACGCGGTCGGATGATAATGAATTGGCATATCTGTTTAGCGGAAGCTCCGATTTCGGGGCATACTTATCCGTCGATCTGTTCTAAGAAAATATAGCAAAGGGGGGAAAGATTTGAAGCATGGGATCGAGCATGAATGTGCACGGTTTTCCGCCAAATTGACGAGCGTGCCCTCACGCCTCTTGTTGCTTGTTGTCAAAGCTCCAAAAACCAGTATATACTATTCATGCTCATGGTAGTCGAGCCAGCTCAGCTACTATCCTTCCGGGACTATAATAGACCCTAAAATTTGGACAGCATATTAAGGTAGATTTGGAAGCGTGACAGCGAGTGCTGAAAGTAGGAAAATGAGTGGGCTCCATCAGGAAGCCTTATGAACCAAGATTCAAGACGCTGGAAAAAGAGGAACAAGCGACTGCAAAGACTTTGTGGCTGAAGATGGCGGCGAAGAGAGTTGGGACATATTACCTACATGTAGCCGGAATTAGTTATAATCATGGCGGTTTTCAAAAACTGATTCCCCCCGTACCGTAGAGCTTATGGAAACCGATCAGATCGATTAAACAGTTCAAAATGGTTTTTATCATGGAATCCAGAATATCAAATATGTTTATCAAAAAGTGAGCTAAAAATGGAAAACATCATCAATATACACATCGAAAAACTGCCGGAAGGCGTATGGCTGGCGACTTCAAACGACGTTCCCGGCCTTGTTGCTCAAGGTCG
>CAYNUX010000557.1:0-2583 GCA_964400115.1 uncultured Cytophagia bacterium | reverse complement strand
CCTTATCATCTGCCACACTCGACCCGGGTGGCGGGATTGCGAAATATCTTTTTGGGCGATAACCGGTATTATAACAATCTGTTCATAAAACCAAACCATGATCCCGTAGACGATTCTCAGGAATATCCCTTTGTCTACGGACTCGTCGCTTATCATGAGGCCAGGTATCCCAACCCAACCGGTGGCAATGTCTATTATCATGGCGCTGAACCGGGCACTGACGAAACAAATTTTATGCTGCGAGCCGATTTTGATCCCGAAATTTCATTGGAAACCACAGAAAACGGCCTCTATCTGAATCTGAACCTCGATGATGCTATCGGCGAAAACAAGACAATACAGGTCACCACAGAACTGCTGGGCTCGACAGTCGTTTCGGAAGCTGTCTATGAACAACCGGATGGCTCGCCCTATACCATCGATACGGATTTTCATGGCAATAAACGATCGGATAAACAGCCCACGGCCGGTCCGTTTTCCGGATTGACACAGGGGAAAAATCGAATTCGACTCGATTTTCAAGAGTGATAAATTTTACAGCTTGACTATCGAAATGGAATGCATGTCAACTTAAATATGGGAGATGAGATGAAGATCAACAGGCGTCACTTTTTCAGACTGGCAGGATTGGGGATTGCCGGGACACTGGCAGGTAGTTTTGCTTTTTCCTGCGACCGAAAAGCATCCCAACCCAATATCTTGTTTCTTTTTACCGATGATCAGCGATTCAATACCATCCAGGCGCTCAACAATCCGGCTGTGCAAACCCCTCATCTCGACAGGCTGGTCAAAAACGGGGTCTCTTTTACAAATGCCTATATCATGGGCGGATTTAGCGGCGCCATTTGCATGCCCAGCCGGGCCATGCTCATGACCGGCCGGCATCTGTTCAATATCGAGGGCAATGGCCGTCAGATTCCGGATGATCACATCCTGATGCCCGAATATTTGCAGTCACTGGGATATGATACCTTTGGCACGGGGAAATGGCATAACGGCCGTGCAGCCTATGCCCGGTGTTTCAATCACGGGGGAGAGATCATGTTCGGTGGCATGGGCGATCACTGGAATGTACGGGCCCATGATTTCGATCCTTCCGGTGAGTACGACCAGACCACCCCGGTGATAAAAGATCCCTGGTCAAGTAACGAAATTACCCGGGAAAAATATGATCACATTCACGAAGGCAAGCACTCTTCCGAGCTGTTTGCAGAGGCTACGCTCGATTTTCTTAATAACCGCGACAGGAACAAACCGTTTTTCGCCTATGTCTCGTTTATGGCGCCGCACGATCCGCGCAGCATGCCGGAAGAGTATAAAGCGCTGTACGATCCGAAAATGATCGAGTTGCCCCCCAATTTCATGCCCGAGCACCCGTTTGACAATGGCGAATTAAAGGTCCGGGACGAAATGCTCGAGGATCATCCGCGTACAACGGAAGCGATTCGCACGCATATCGCAGAATACTATGCCATGATCACCCATTTGGATGCTCAGATCGGGCGCCTGTTACAGGCCCTTGAAAAAAACGGCGACCTGGAAAATACAGTCATTGTCTTTGCCGGTGATAATGGCCTGGCAGTAGGGCAACACGGACTTTTGGGCAAACAAAATGTCTATGAACACAGCGTGCATGTGCCCCTCATCATGGCAGGCCCGGGATTGCCCAGGGGAGAAACACGGGAAAGCTTTTGCTATCTGTTCGATATTTTTCCGACCCTGTGTGACCATCTGGGATTTGAAATTCCTGAATCGGTGGATGGCCAAAGTCTGGTGCCGACGATAAAAGATGCCGGGGTATGGATCCGGGATCAGGTCTTTTTTGCGTATAAAAACTTTCAACGAGGCTATCGCAAGGACAACTGGAAACTGATCAAATACAATGTCAATGGCCTGCAGCGTACCCAGTTGTTCGATCTGGCTGCAGATCCGTGGGAAATAAATGATTTGTCAGCAAATCCGGATTATCAGGAGCAGGTCAACTCTTTGACTCGCGCACTGGAAGAGTTGATGAAAGAAACCAATGACCCTGCTGATCTGAGTCAGGTCAATTGGGGCGTTCCGCAGAGCAAGGCCTGGGCAAGTTGACAAATCATTTCAGCCTTGATAGCAATTTATAGATAGGAAAACTCTTGCCGAGGTGCGGGAACGCTGAGAGTGTGTAAAAACAAGCAAAGGTGCGACGCACCTGTTTTACAAATAGCCATAAAAGTATATAAAAAATTGCAATTAACCGACATAGGTGTGTCGCACCTTTTTAAAAATTAACTATTCACACTTTTCTCCGCGCCTCAGCACCTCCGCGAGAGTCTAGTGCATTCCCCATTATCCATTTCAAAAACAGTCCCGTCATGACATTTAATCTATAGCTTTTGCGGATCCAGAACCACGTGCTTGACGGTCTTGCGGTTGTAAGTATAGACGACATGGACGAGTCCGTTCGGCGCCTGTACGACACTCGGATAGGAATATTCCTCTTCATCCGTGGTCTCGGGATTGGTGACCGGCTCGAGGTCAAAGAGACGTTGCCAGGACTTGCCATCGTCAGAGATGGCCACGCTCAGCGGCACGCGGTCGCCCCAG
>CAYNUX010000556.1:0-2606 GCA_964400115.1 uncultured Cytophagia bacterium | reverse complement strand
AGGTTCATGACCGTCACTCCTTACACGGAACGTTCACGAATGAATTACGGGTCGTTCCAATTCATTTAGCAACTGTTTTAATTTTTCTACTCCTCTTGACAAACGGGACAAAACCGTTCCTTGTGGCAACTTGAGAATTCGGGCGGTCTCTTTGGTAGAATATCCCTCGACCAGACGCAAAACAACCACACTCTTGTATTTGGCGTCCAATGCACTCAAAGCTTTTAAAAGCCACTCCTGATGATCTTTTTGCTCATGAGGGTTGAGCGGATCCATGACCCTGTTCATCTCTTCTGTTGTACCATCATAGCGTTTTTGATTTCGTTTACGGCGTTTGAGCTCATTCAGGCATAAATTGATCGCAATTCGGGTCAAATAGGTACCAACACTCGAGTCGCCGCGAAAGTTTTGCAGATTATGGTAAAACCGGATAAATGTTTCCTGGCCGATGTCCTGCGCTTCCGGGCCCTCGCCCACCATGCCGATCACGGTAGAAGCGATCTGCTGCTCGTATCGTTGAATCAGCGATTTGAAGGCCTGCATATCGCCGTTTCGCGCCTTTTCCACAAGCGTTTGTTCATCGGCATAAACCAAGGAACATCCCATCATTATCCGTTTTCAATTCCATTCATCAGCTATCGTGATCCTCTTTACCGGTTATGAAAAATTTGTCTGAGGATCGATATTCGCTACCCACCTGTTTTGATTCAATTATTAGACCACACAATTTAATAAATATTCCAAACAGATGCTTGAAAATCCTGTCATCATATCACTTTTTTAACTGACATAGATTTGTGACACTCGTTTGTCAAAAAACGATAACAATCGTCGAAAAAACCCACATAACGTTAATATTCTAAAGGTTAAGACAGTGGCATAATTTTTGATGATAAGTTATTGACAAATTATTATGAAAACGGGGAAAAACCATGTCAAAACATCTATTGCTATGCAGCTTACTGAGCCTGACCCTAACACTGTCAGCTCACTCACAACTCAGAATTAAAGATCAAAGCTCCGGGAAAATCCATATGACGGTCGACCCATCAGGGAAAGTCAATATTATGGGTCAACTCAGGGTAGCCGGGGAATCGCCGGCAGGAACAGCCCCGTCACAGGGAAGAATCCTCTTTTCCAATGATGCTCAGGGCAATCTCTATTGGTCAGATCCACCCGCGACCGATGATTATTTACAGTGGAATGGCAACAAGTGGGTTACAGTTGCACCTGCATTTCAAACAGATCGGAATATGCGCATGGATCACTTTGAAGGAGGCTCTATTGCCGAGTGTACCAATGATGGTGAAATGTACGACGCTGTTGTGTGTGATATCGCAGAAGGTACGGATTATGGTTTTTCTTTTAAAACACATGATTATGTTTCAGTCATCGAACTGGTAAGTGCTGGCGGATACGACACGCCAAATTGTCGTTTCTGGATCAATGTTTGGAATGGTTCCGGTTGGTCTGCCAATATCGAATTGCATTCAAGATCCATAACGAGTACGACAAATGCAGTCACAGATCAAGCGTTTCAAAAATTATATAACCTTTCCACGGTTGCTGATGGCAGTCTGATCAGATATGGACTTCAAAAGACAACCAATGATGGCAGCTGTGCAGTGTTGATGGCTGCTTGGACCAATACCGGATTTCAACTGCCGATATCCAATATGGGTCATGCGAATCCCTGGACAAGAGAATAGGGCTCCTCAGCCAGAGACAAATAACAGATTCAAATCACCTTTATAATGCTGGTTTTTGCAACTGTAACAGAGATTCATACCCCATCGTCACGACCTCTCTGATCAGAGGCACTGCAGGAATTTTCCATGGCTTGAGATTAAAACGGGTCTGATAGATCGGACGAAAAATAAAATGCTCTTTTACGACCGGATTGAATCCGGTTTTCATAGCAATTTTTTCAAAAGCTCTGATGGGCAATCCATAATGTTTATTGCGAATGATCTCTCTGATCATTTCCTCACGCTCATGGGCAAGATGGCCCAGAGATTGTATCAGCGAAACAGGCAAGACCTGCAAAAAAGGAATTTTCCGTAACCAGGACTTGCCGTTTTGCTGATGCCCGGCAAAAGCGCTAAAACGCGGAGGAAAAGAGACAAACAGATATCCGCCGGGCCTGAGCAAAAGCGAGATATGCTTCAGTACCGCATAGCGATCGGGTATATGTTCGATCACGTCTCGCATAACGACCAGATCGAACGGTTGCCCGGTGATGTTCAAGATCCCCGGATCTGTGATATCTCCTACAATGAGATCCAGATCCGGATTCTTTTCTTTGGCCAGTTCTATTCGGTGAGCGACCAATTCGATTCCTTTGGCATCGATCCCCAGATTATGTAATACATCCAAAAATCCTGCCTCTGCACACCCGACTTCGAGAATACGTAAATCCTTGAAATCGGCCAGATGCAGCTCAAAATAGGGAATCAGATACGAACGCGTATGTTTTTGTTGCTCTATAAAATGCTTTTCTGCCATGTAAACTCCTCTTACTGCCCCCTTTACATTGTGATTATAATACAGATTTTCTCGGTTCGAATCAACTGCAATAATCACAGGTATGGATAGCCCCCCCCCCC
>CAYNUX010000555.1:0-2613 GCA_964400115.1 uncultured Cytophagia bacterium | reverse complement strand
TTGAATTTTCGTATTACCGTCGCCCTGCACAATCGGATGCCATTCTGGTCACAGATAGCGATGCTGATGGTGCGAAGGAATTTTGGTTGAGTGACGGCGAAACCACCCGCGCATTTACCATGGTAGGTTCTGAAACTGCCCCCACGGTTCCGGCAGGCTTGACGGCACAACCGCTGGGTCCGGATCAAATCTTGATAGACTGGTTCGAGGTCCCCGGTGCCGAGGAATATGAAATTTTCCGCTCACTGTCAGAGGAAAAATCTCTCTCATCATTCAGGGTCGTCACGAGCCCCCCGTTTATAGATTCCACAGTCAATGCAGATTCCGACTATTTTTATTCGGTACGCACAATCGATTACGAACGTAATCCCTCGTTCAGTCTTTTGGCAAATGTCGTGCAGGCAAAACCCGGAACACATCCTTTTCTTGAAAAAGCAGATATGGCCTCAGACAGACATGTGCTCTTGACGTTCAGTGAACCCGTGCAACAGGTCAACACCCTCGAACAATTTCAGGCGAGTCCGGAATTGGGAAAATTGTCCTCTTTTGCCATGGGAACAGGCGGGAAGACCATTTTACTGGCCTTTGCCAGTTCTTTCACAACACAAGGCACCTACTCGATAAGTGTTTTCGATATAAAGGATCTGGATAATGTTCCGCTGGATACGATGCGAAACAGTGCAGAGTTTGACATCCTGCTAGTACCGTCTCCTCCTTATGTTGTGGAAGGGAAATTTTTGGATGATCAAAAAATCGAAATTTTATTCAATGAACCCATGGATATGGAAACATTGCTCGATCCCGGGCATTATAGTATGAACGAGCAAGTGATGATTCGTCATATTGCCACAGTATCGGGAGACAACAAAAGGGTGCGCCTGAGTTTACATTCGCCTCATGGTTTTGGTGCTCTTGGAAAAAACTATCGACTTACGGTCACTGATGTCAAGAGTGCAAAAGGAGTTGCCATCCGCCATGGCCGTGGCAATGTTATTGATTTGATATTCAGCAAAAGCAATCTGGCCGGAGTCTTTACCTATCCCAATCCCTATCGGTCCGGGATCGGAGAAGAGAAAATAGTATTTGCAAATCTGACAAAAGAAGCAGAAATTAAGATTATGACTTTACAGGGCCATCTCATCAAAACGATTTATGAAAATGATGGGGATGGTGGCGCTGAATGGAATGTTCGCGATGAAAAAGGAAAAGAGCTTGCATCCGGCATCTATTTGTATTATATAAAATCTAAAGATGATACGTTTGTGGGTAAATTGGCAATTGTACGCTGATGAATAAAAAATATGCCTATATTGGGCTAACAGGATTACCCGGGAGCGGTAAATCCACGATCGCGAAACTTTTGGAATCTTTCGGAGCAGCTGTTATCGATGTTGATGCTGCCGGTCACCGGGTTCTCGAAAATGATGAGACGGTCAAAGCTGAG
This sequence comes from uncultured Cytophagia bacterium, assembly GCA_964400115.1. Lineage (GTDB taxonomy): Bacteria > Zhuqueibacterota > Zhuqueibacteria > Residuimicrobiales > Oceaniaggregativiventaceae > Oceaniaggregativivens. Next base: position 1,169 of record CAYNUX010000555.1, on the reverse strand, counting down.
CTAAAGCAGGCGTTTGGTCAATCCATTTTTACCAAAGATGAGATAGACCGCAAAAAACTCGGTAAACATGTCTTTGCAACCAGTGCAGAGCTGGAAAAACTCAACCGCATCGTCCATCCGGCCATGCTGCAAGTGGTAATTGAACACTTGGCAAGTGTCGAATCCGATACGGCGTATGTGATTATAGATGCAGCGATATTATATGAATTAAAGCTCGATGAAGAACTAGATGCTGTTATTGTGGTCTATGCACAAGAGCACATCTGTATTCAACGTACAGTAGAACGATTGAATATTACCGCCAAACAAGCCCGACAGCGGTTACAAGCACAATGGCCGCTGGAACAAAAGCTTGAATTGGCTGACTATATCATAGAAAATAACGGTTCGCTCGAATCTTTGCGAGCCAAAGTTTTTGCCCTGCATCGCGAGCTGCAAAAAACCTATGGTTCATGATGCAGGGTTTTCGAGGGAAACTGGGGTCGGGGACGGATCATAACCGGGTGTAAGGGACCAGGGTTATGTATCATCTGCCTGCTCTTAAAATTGCGATTCCCTTTATTGCGGGAATATGGGCAACAGCCAGGATAGATTTGCCGCAAAGTGTGGTTGTTTCTGTTGCGCTATTGTTCACTTTACTCGCATTTATCAGTTATCGCAAAGTGTTCTTTGACATGGTGATTTTCTCTGCGATTTTTTTCGCTGCCTTTGGATATGTGCAAAGCATTCAGGCCACACATCCCTGGAACGATATACGCAATCTTGTTGAAATGCCTGTGGCCTTTGTTTGGGAAGGATCTATTGACTCCCCGGTTGAAACTGGTGACGATGAAACGGTGTTTGTTTTGTCTGCAGATACGGTATGGATCGAATCAAAAGCCATTCCGGTAAAAGGTCGGGTTCAGGTGAAATTAAAATGGGCCGATCATCGGTTTTGCTACGGTGATCCTCTCATTTTTAAAGCAAGTTTTAGACATCCCAGATCCGCCAGAAATCCGGGTGATTTTGATTACCGTTCATATCTGCTGGCTAAAAACATCCACGGTTTGGTGACGGTTTGGGATAGCACCGTATTGATCCGGGCACAAAAGGCTCAAAGCGGTTCTCTTGTTCTGCGAAAATGGGTATACCCCTTGCGTCGAACAAGAGAACCGCTTTGAGCCTTTTGT
>CAYNUX010000554.1:0-2615 GCA_964400115.1 uncultured Cytophagia bacterium | reverse complement strand
GACGATTCGCTTGCCCAGATTCTTATCCTTGAGCAGCTTGCCGAGAATATTAACAATGATCATCGTGGTAGCGACCTCCCGGTCGCCCGAGCTGTTGTAAAACTCTTCAAAGACCTTTTCTTCGGGCATGGGAAGTGGATCCACGGTTACCGTGCGACTGGGGATATAGCCTCCCAACTCTTGCCGTCGTTTGTGCATATATTGCATCTCTTCACTATCATCAGAAGGTCGATAAAACGGGGCATCCGGTAAATCCTCATCGGAAATGGGAATACCAAACCGACTGCGAAAATGACGCAATTCCTGTTCGTTCAGTTTCTTTTGCTGGTGCGTGATATTTTTGCCTTCCCCTGCTTCTCCCAGTCCATAACCTTTGATCGTCTGAGCCAGAATCACGGTGGGGCCACCGGTGGGATTTTTCACCGCAGCCTGATAAGCGGCAAAGACCTTTTCCGGGTCATGCCCGCCGCGGCGCAGGTGTTTGAGTTCCTGATCGGAATAGTTTTCCACCATTTTGGCCAGCTTTGGATCCTGTCCGAAAAAATTTTCGCGGATAAAACTGCCGTCTTTGGCTGCAGCAAAACGCTGGGTCTGTCCGTCTACGGTTTCTTCCAGGGCTCTGACCAGGGTGCCGTCTGTATCTTTATCAAAGAGCGGATCCCAGTCGCTGCCCCACACGACCTTGATGACATTCCACTTGGCGCCCCGAAAAGCGGCTTCCAGTTCCTGGATGATCTTGCTGTTACCGCGCACCGGGCCATCCAGACGCTGCAGGTTGCAATTGATGACAAAGATCAGGTTGTCAAGTTTTTCGCGTGAAGCCAGGGTCAGAGCGCCCATGGATTCGGGCTCGTCCATTTCCCCGTCCCCGAGAAACGCCCACACTTTTTGATCTTTGAGATCCTTGAGACCGCGATCCTGCAAATAGTTATTGAACCGGGCCTGATAAATAGCCTGAATGGGTGACAAGCCCATGGAAACCGTGGGGAACTGCCAGAATTCGGGCATGATCCAGGGGTGCGGATAGGAGGTCAGGCCACCTTCCGGAGCCAGATCGCGACGAAAGTTTTCCAGATGCTTCTCCTCCAGGCGCCCTTCCAAAAATGCACGGGCATAGATCCCGGGCGAGGCATGGCCCTGAAAATAGACGAGATCGCCGGGATGGTCCTCGTTTTTCTGGCGTAAAAAGTGATTGAACGCGACTTCGAATAAGGTGGCTTGTGAGGCATAGGTAGAGATATGCCCTCCGATGCCATCGCTCTTGCGATTGGCGCGCACTACCATGGCCATGGCATTCCAGCGATTAATGGACTTGATGCGGCGTTCGATCTCACGATTACCCGGAAAAGGCGGCTGTTCGGACTTTGGGATGGTATTGACATAAGGTGTGTTGCCGGGACACTGAAAATCGATACCATGTTTTTTGGCTTGAATATGTAATCGACGCAACAGATCTTGTACCCTCTCGCGTCCCTGGCTGCCATACACATATTCTAACGAATCGAGCCATTCCTGATTTTCAATATCGATAACGTCACGCCTCTCCTGTTCCTGCTTTGCCATGATACATCTCCTATATTATAAACGCGGCATGGTCTTGTCACTCAATTTGGTATCCACCTTGTGGTTGACCGCTTTCCACATAAAATTGCTGAGTTTTGACAAAAGCTTATAATTGACCCTTGTCCGCAATATCTCACGATTGATTTTATCCAGCCGGGTTTTATTCTTGTGAATATCCTGCCATTGTTTGGTAACAGTCATAATCACCTCCCAAAAGGGATTTTGATGAACGGTTATCAATAGGTCTCTAATATCAACAACAAACATGCCATAATATTCACTATTGTTTTTAAAAACCTTAAAAAAAATGATGCGTAAAATCGTGCACCAGGATGTGCATCATCGGTACGGGACAACGGGAAATATGTACCGGCTGTATCCAGTTAAAATCCAACGATCAAGATAAATGTCATCAGGTAATGTCTTTGGGGAGACGGGACGGGAATATCCATGCGCAGGCCTCTTTCAACTCGTCGCTGGAGTAAAGTTTGAATTCCGTGTCTGTAAATCTGAAAAAGAGCTCCTGGATCTTTTTGTGCAATGAGCTGTCTGATCCCACCGCCAATCGCTGTAAATGGGATTTGTAATTCTTGAAAAATTCGTACTGTTCCCACATGACCTTGGCCCCGAACGACTTTACATCGCCAGCATCGATAAGCACATTGAGATTCTGATGCGCTTTGGCCAGAGATTCGAGCTGATGAATGACCTGTTGAAATTCATCGGTGGTCACGACATCGGACAGAACGATTTCTATTTTGTGCTGTTCCTGGTATGCTACTCGATACATAGTTCAACCTCCATTTTTTCTATAGTTTGTGACTATACTATTTAACAAAAAAAGAAAGGCTTCCCGTCCTGAAATCTGGAAAAATCATTGTCTTGTTCTGTTTTCAAAAATAGATAAAAATCGTGCCATCAGTCGTTCTCGCCAGACACCCCATCCCCTGCAACCGGCACGACCGCCCGTTTCATATAATTCCTCTTCCACTCGATCTCGGAATTTTCTTTTCCTGCCAACTGTAAAAACAGCGACGTCCCCCGGGCTGCGA
>CAYNUX010000553.1:0-2624 GCA_964400115.1 uncultured Cytophagia bacterium | reverse complement strand
CCGCCTCGGCTTCTCTTTGAATCAAAGCCAGCGTCTGCACGGTCTTGCCCAGTCCCATATCATCTGCCAGACAAGCACCCAGTTGCCATTGCCGCAGAAATGCCAGCCACGAGTATCCTTTTTCCTGATAACTGCGCAACACACCCTTGAAGGCTTGTGGCGGAAGGCAGAGTTCAAAGGCCTTGCGGCCGGTCAGGCTGTCTGCCAGTTCTTTCAGCCAGCCGTCGATCTCTACCTGATCGAGCTTTAGGCCATTGATCTCTTTTTCATCTCCCAGGGTGATCTGTAGCAGCTCTCTTGCCGGCATCGAGTGATCTTTTTGTTTTTGTAAAAACCGGATCGCGGACTGGATCTGCTTTTGGTCGATCAAGGTCCATTGTCCCCGCACTCTGACCAGTGGCTCCTTGAGACGTGCGAGTTCCATCAGTTCATCCAAAGACAACTCTTCTCCTCCCAACGAAGCATGATAATCGAAGGCCATGACAGAATCCAGTGTAAAGCGACCGCTGCCGTCATTGCCGGAAGCAGTGGTCTTGGCTTTCAAGCCCAGCCGTCTGTTCGGTCCGCGACCCACCCACCACGACGGTAACATGACATTGAATCCCGCAGATCTGAGTGGCTGTGCATAGTCGGTGAGGAATTGCAGCGCAGCGTCTGCATCGAGTTCAAACCCTGTCGGATGTTTTGTCCTCAAACTCTTGTAAACCAAAGGACAGAGTCCCCCTGCCTGGCCCAAAGCAGTCAGCACAAACTCCAGGGGATTTGCGCCTGCCTGCTGCAGGTATTTGTGATGGGGGCTCTTTTTATTCCACAACTCTTTTGCATCGATCAGGGTGCTCAGATCGGATTTGGGCTGCAGCAAGTAATCCACTCTCCATGTGCCGGTTTCATTTTCGGGTTCGTTCAGACGGAAGCAAAACCGCAAAGAAGAGCGAACATTCAAATCGACCGGCCGGCTCCATTCAACGAGCTGTGTGGCCAACGCATCGGTTTCTTTTGATTTTGGCCAGTGAATAACCGGATCCTGGCTGTGCAGGGCTCCTAGCCAGGCATCGTGCACATTCGTAAGCGGTTCATTTGATCTCGTTGGTTCACCACAAGACCGGATGAGTTTATCCACCCATGAGGCGATCATACCCTGGCTCAGGAGCCTGGCAGGGAGTTCCGGAGCGCTTTGTTTCGATTCAGAGAGGCAACGACATACAGGGGGCATGTGTTCAGCGAGGGCAGAGATGCGTTCTTCATCCTCGCTATCCGGTACAGGGATCCAGCGCGCCTGCCATTTTTTTTCGTGCGACAGGAGGGTAGGGATAAAGGTTTCTTTGGACAGGATGCGTAACGCCATTGCATACAAGCGAGCCATCCAGGAGAGCGAGGGGCCATATACGATTCCCTTGCCCCTGACACGGCCGGTCTGTACATGACTCAGCACGTCCGTCAGCTCTTCCAGGCTTAATGGCCATGCAACCACAGAAAAGGGAGCAAGATGCACTGCTTTGCGCTTGTCTGTTTTTCTGTCAATCAGGGGACTCGATGGTGCCGGCGTTTCCCCATAGCAGGGTAACCAGGCAGTGTGTTTTACAAAAGATTCAGCAGAGGTCGTGAGTTGAGGCTCGATCTCGTGGAGAGCCTGCTCCAATACAGACTGGGTACCGATGGTCCCGCTTTCGGCCCAGATAAAAGGTTTGTTATCGAGGATAGAAACATGCAATATAATCATTCATCAACCCATAAAACGATATTTTGTGAGAATGCTTTAAAATCCACGCTCCAACATTTTTCCCGTTCCCACGTTTCGGTGTCATCTTTATTCAATTCTTCCGCAGCATTTTTTGTACTTTTTACCGCTGCCGCAGGGACAGGGTTGGTTGCGGCCCCAGCGGGGTTTGCGAGAGGAGGAAGAACCGGGCCGGGTAGCCTGTCCGCCTTTTTCTTTATATTGCTCGAGACGCAAAAAATACGTGTTTTCAACAAAGTCATTGATCTCTAGAGTAAGATTTAGAATCTGGTTTTTGGTTCGAATAAAAGAGGGGATTGCGATTTTTTGTCCCGCCATCGATTTGAGGGAATACACGGTGAGTCGAAGGATATTCCCGAGAGTGGTTAACTGCTGTATTGACAATCTATTGTCCCATTTTTCCTTTTGAAGCTCGTAACCGCAGACAAATCCTTCGCACCACCGTAACAGAGACTCTCTGGTTGTTTTTGCCGGGCCATCAGCGATGACCACACCATAATCTCTTTTTGCAACCATTGTCACCATGGTATTATAGATAGTGAGCAAAGCATCGGTCACACTTGAAAGTTCCTCCAGAGATGAAAATTCGGGCATTTCATTTCTGAAAAATACGTGTGGAATCCATTGGAGGGGGGACATGGCATCCGGACTGATGATGACGGCACTGATATATCCATCCAGCATATCAGGGGCCATATGATCATGGCCGCTTTTATTCAGCCGTGCATAAAGTTTTTTATATTCATCAGGAATCATAATGCACCGTATTATTTATTTAAACAGCAGCAATATAGATAAATTTTTTGTCAGATCAAAACAGTTCTAAAAATGATTTGAAAAGCCAAGGAAAGTTTTGAAATCATTCCAGTTATTGCAGCTCGCGGAT
>CAYNUX010000552.1:0-2632 GCA_964400115.1 uncultured Cytophagia bacterium | reverse complement strand
GAGATAAGATTATCAACTGCCAGTGAGGTAGCGGTCATATGACCGAACTGGTATTCATTCTTTAAGAATAAAAGATTTAAAAATTACCAATGCTCTGGTCAAAGGAAATCGAATCGATTCATTCTGTTCATATTACAGTCAGCGATCTGCCGGTGAATCGCTAATGCTCATCGGTAGCCATGGATATCTGGAAATCGCGGTAAATCGAGGGTCGGCAGAAGAAAAATTGGGACTGCAAACAGGAGATCAGGTCGTTGTTCATTGGACTTGAAAATTTGATCTTGTTTTACTAGAAAAAAAATATTATGTTTAAACAATAGCATCGGACTCTGGATACTCATGAATGACTATGATTCCCGACAACAACCTTTTCGTATAAAAAAAAGCAGCAAGGGTCTGCCAGACAATAAACCATGGCTGAATTTGCTTTTGTTTGTTCTTACCTTTCTATCAACCTGGCTCACTCAGGGTCTGTCATATGCAGTGGCTATTATGAGCATTCTATTAGCGCATGAGATGGGTCACTATTTGCAAGCCAGACGATACAATGTGTCTGCCACCTTGCCCTATTTTATCCCTTTTCCTTTCCTTAACCCCTTTGGTACTCTTGGTGCAGTTATTCAGATGCGAGGAGTAATCCCGAACCGTCGCGCACTTTTTGATATTGGGGCAACAGGTCCCTTGTGCGGATTTGTTCTCACGGTTCCCATAACTATTTTGGGGATATTTTTATCGGAAACAATGGCTCTAAAGCAAGTCAGCGAATATGCCATAACACTCGGCGATTCGTTGCTTTTTAAAGGGCTTGTCTATTGGATCAAAGGCCCGTTGCCCGAGGGGCATGATCTGTTTTTGCACCCGGTTGCCTATGCCGGATGGGCAGGATTTTTTGTCACTGCGTTGAATCTGCTGCCCGTTGGACAATTGGATGGGGGGCATGTTATTTATAGTGTCTTCGGGGAAAAGGCAAAATATGCGTATTATACCTTTTTATTGGCCCTGGGCATCCTGACCCTGTATTATCCCTTGTGGACATTGTTGTTCGTTTTGTTGCTCTTTTTTGGACGCCGCCACCCACCACCATTGGACGCCGCCACCCACCACCATTGGATGATGAGGTTCGGCTGGACAACAAACGCAAATTTTTGGTCATAATTGTATGGCTGATCTTTATAACCAGTTTCATTCCATTTCCGTTTAAATTATGATGAAATCAAAAAAAAATCGAATTGCCCTTATTGCCCTATTCGGGCTTTTGGTACTGGAAGGATTGACCGATTTTATTGAAATCGGGGTCGGCCAATACATGCTGATGATTAACGGCGTACGACCAAAGATCGGTCGTCTGTGGGATTATGAGGGGCTAGATGAAGAAGGACAACAAAAAGTTGCCGGTCTCCTACAGCAGCTTGGCCCGGATACGACGCGGGTGACGCATATTGATGATCTTGAGGATTTGATGGGCATGCTTTCGGTTCATCCTGCTATCGTTCTAAAACGAGATCATTTTTTGACGTTTTATCGCTCACTCGGTTCGTCGAGTGCGTCTCGGATGGTCGAACCAGCTGTGATTTACAGTATGAGCAGACATCCTTCCTGGAAAATGGTCAGGATGTATAAAACCGAATCCCAAATTGCACTATTGTTTCTGGACGGACGCAATCAACTGCTGGCTGATCATTATACTCCATTGGAGCTTTTGCTACAGGATCAATACGATACGCGTACCGAATTTTCGCCTTTTGAATCTGATCCTAGGTTCACGGGCCGCGTGATGAGTGCCCGTCAGTTTCTGGATGCATTCGATTCTTTAACTCCCGAAAGGAGAGAGGCTCTTATTCCCGATCTTTATAAACTCATCGAATGGGGAGATCGCTTGATGGGGGTGGCTATTGCCAGGTTTTCTCGTGAGGGTAAGGTTGTTTTAGCGTTTCAAATTAGAAAAGGTTCAGAATATGTGATCAAAGAGACGCAAGCCGGAGCTGAGGCCGTGGCGTCCCTGATCACCAGACTGAACGCTGGCGGTCGTGTTCCTCCCCTGATGGCGCCGATAGAAAAGGATCAATAATATGCGCAAGTGGAAATGGATACTCGTGGCAATCGGAATAGTGCTCATTGGTCTTGTAGGGTTCACTGTTCGCTTGCCCCGTATTCCTGATAATCTTAACGATATAGCATTGAGCAATCCGACTACGATTTACGCTGATGACGGACAGATTATCAAAGTGCTGGCCAATCGCCAGGTGGTCTATATTGATCAAATCAGTCCCCTGTTTCTTAATGCAATTATGGCAATCGAAGATGATGGTTTTTACTCTCATGACGGGTTCAGTAAAAAAGGATTTTTACGGGCCATGTGGGTCAATCTGAAAAATTTCAAAATCCAACAGGGTGGCAGCACTATTACGCAACAACTGGCCAAAAATCTGTTTTTTAGTTTTGATAAAAGCCCGCTGCGTAAAATCAAAGAATTGTTTGTCGCCTTGCAGCTTGAGCAACAATTCACAAAAGAAGAGATATTGGAAGCCTATGTAAACCAGATCGATTTTGGTTCCGGCATTTATGGTATCGAACTGGCATCACAGACCTATTTTGCCAAGCATGCCGATGAACTCACACTGGCCGAGTCTGC
>CAYNUX010000551.1:0-2636 GCA_964400115.1 uncultured Cytophagia bacterium | reverse complement strand
CCCTACCCGGGCCAGAGAAGTCTATGTTGTATCAGGAGCCGGCGATACGGTTATTGCCTTCTTTACAGCGGCGATATCGGCTGGATTGCAGGGACCCGCCGCTGCGGAAATTGCCAATCACGCCGCCGGCATTGTCGTCGGAAAACTGGGCACGGCGACACTCAGCCCCAAAGAATTGATGGCGAGCTTTCAATATGAAGAATAAAGCCGTATTATTTGACCGTGATGACACCCTTATCGTCAATGTACCCTATAATGGAGATCCTGAAAAGGTCAAACTTTTGCCTGATGCAAAAAACGTTTGTCATACCCTCGTTCGGGCCGGATATCGCTTGATTCTCGTTACCAATCAATCCGCGGTTGGCCGAGGCCTGATATCCAGGGAGCAGGTGACGCAAGTGAACAAGCAAATGGAGCGGCAGCTAGAGTTATCCTTTGACGGCATTTATTGCTGTTTTGACGACCCCAATAATCCTGTGCATGGATGCCGCAAGCCTTCACCTGTGATGATTGAACAGGCTGCCCGGGATCATTGCCTTGATCTTGCCTCGAGCGTATTCATCGGAGATAAAGAGAGTGATATACAGGCCGGTCACCGTGCTGGTTGTCGTACGTGTCTCCTTGTCCATCCTCATTCCCCGCCATCATCCGGATTGGCCAATTATGCCAGCCCGTCACTCTATGAAATATGTCTTTGGATTCTTAAAAACGGGTTCTAGGGATTTTTTTCTCCAAAAAAAATGGAATCGAACGGGTATTCGTTTTTGTTAAAATTTAAAAGCCTATATTTTTCAAACCTTTGCAATTATCTAATTATCTACGTATTCAGATGATTTCGTGGATTTTGTCGCATTTTTCAATAAAATGGCTCCTATTTCAAGATATTTATCTTTTATTAATTTTGTTATTTTTGTACATTACAAGAGGGGGTTTATCAATCCAACCACACAATTGTATCTTATTTAACATCTACTTATCAGAAAGCCTGATCTTGTGGAGTTTTGTAAGCATATTCGTATGCATTTTGACGGATTGCCATTGTATGGAATGATGCAAAAATGAAAAGCTACGAGGAGAAATTCCATGAAACAGCTGTTACTTTGCTGTCTATTTCCTTTGATGTTGTTGGCCCAGAATGAAATTCCTATCAGGGAAGAAGCAAAGGGCACTCTTGCCTATAAAGATTTCGAAAAACCGCAATCCTGCGCCAGTTGCCACGTCGATATTTATCAGCAATGGACTCAATCCATGATGTCTCAATCATACACGCATCATTGGGATGAGATCGAATATTTTGATCTGGCGGAAGCTCATGCCGAGGCCGTACCAGAGCTTCGTCCTGTCGTGGATGGATGCAATGGTTGTCATACTCCCATGGCATTTCTCGCTGGTGATTTGCCTCCGGCCCGGCCCGAAGAAGGAACCCGTGCCAATGAGGGCGTGAGTTGCGATGTCTGTCACACGATTGTACATGCAAAAGGAGATCCGCCCTATAATTTCAGTTATCAGATCGATCCGGGCAGACTGAAATACGGTAACAAACCGGGGCTAGAGTCTCCCCATCACGATACAGAATATAACGCATTTTATGAAACATCTGAATATTGTGCGGATTGCCATAACGAAAAGAGTCCGTTTGGTGTCTGGGTCAAATCGACTCATATCGAATGGAAAGAAGGACCTTATGGCCGTGACAATGTTACGTGTCAGGTTTGTCACATGCCCAAAGCTCTGGGCAAAAACGCGAAAATGGCAAAACAAGACACGGTTTCTCAGCACCTGTTTCATGGTGCACACTCTCCTGGCAAGGTTGCCGGAGCCATCGAAGTCCGCATGCACCCCAAAGAACGGGAGGTTCCCTGGGATGCGATTGTCGTCCTCGAGGTCCAGCTGTTCAATGGCAAATGCGGTCATAAAGTGCCCACGGGCTCTGTAGAAGACCGGATCATGTGGCTTCACGTCACCGCCACCGATGCACAGGGCAAAACGTATCATCTGCCGGTCGATAAAAAAGGATTCGAGGGGGAAGAATATACCATTGCCAGCGATGTTCTAGCTTACCAGGATATGGGAGTACCTCTGGGCAAACCCGATTTTAAAGGGGTTCGCCGTGAAGATGTGCCAATAGGAGATCGGATCTTTCGTATGCCCTATTTTGATCCGGAAGGGCGCATGACGATCATGCAATGGAACACCAAATCTCTGGGTGTTGATTACCGGATAGGCCCCCGGGAAACAAAAATCGAAACCTTTACCTGGCGTTTGCCGGACGACATCCCTGTGGGTAAAATCAACTTTAAAGCCGAATTGAATTACCGTAAACTTGTCAAACCCGTCGCAGATCTCCTGGGAGTACCAGAAGATGAAAGTGAAATCATGCCGGTGAATACCACAAGCACTTTTGTACAGGTTTATGAACCCTAGTTGCCCCGGTGATTCCTAATCATTTTTTCCGAGATTCTATCATTTGCCAGAATAAATGATCATATCACTAAAACCAAGTCAAAACAAGGAGTTTGCCCTATGACACGTAAATGGACCCTGGGAATTTTATTGGGATTATTTCTGATCCTTACCCTATCCTCGTCAGCCCTGGCTATACCGGCCTTTGCACGCCAATATAATCTTTCGTGCAG
>CAYNUX010000550.1:0-2645 GCA_964400115.1 uncultured Cytophagia bacterium | reverse complement strand
CTCGAGGAGACTTTGCGACCAAACGCATTAAAGATTTCTGATTTGGAAAATAGGGAACCCAACAAGATTGACCGCCGAGATATATTCCGGATGGTGCGATCATGGCATCCTCTTTATTTTCCTCAGGTGCAGACTCTGAAAAATCACCCTGATAATGAATTTCAATATATTGAGGATCCAGACTGGGCGGGAATTCAACCGATACTTTTTGCAGGTTATCGAGTTTTAAAGCAGTTTTATTTAAACCCGGGATCCCCAGCAAATGCTTGCCCATATCGATAGTATACTGTAACTCTTGATTTCCGATGCGGATCGATGTAATCTCTAGCTTTTCATAGAGCAGAAAAGAGAATTGTGTCAGATCTTTTGCCTTGACATGGATCGTGTCTAATGCGATCATACGATGCGTATCGGGATGCAGCTGAATTTTGAGTTTATGGGACAAGACATCAAAATCAGATTCCGGGGATGTTGAGCAGCCCAGGATAACGATGAGGCATAGCCAAAAACTCGATATCGATGATTTCATCAACTAAATTCCGATAAAATAGTCACATATTGTAACAATATAGGGATAAACGGCCTTTCAGTCAAGGATGAAAACGATATTGAAATCTGCTCTCGAAATCATTTGCGTATACATAAAAAATTTATTAAATTGATTAGCCAAACAAAGTTTAGTATGCCAAACTTTTGGAGCCGGGATGAATTTTTCCCATGACAAAACGACCCAGGAATATATAGAAGTCATTCAAGAACTGGAAAAAGAAAACAAAGTGGCTCGAGTCAAGGACATTGCAGAACGTCGCGGTGTTTGCCGTTCGAGTGTCTCTCTGGTGTTGAACCAATTGCGCAAAAAAAAGTTGATCTTCCATGAACACTATTCTCATGTTACTCTCACCCAAAAGGGACGCACCATGGCCGAAATTCTGTACCATCGGCATCAGCTCATAAAGCAATTTCTCGTACTCGTGCTTGGCTTGCCAGAAGAGATCGCCGAAACAGATGCCTGTAAATTCGAGCACATTGTCAGCAATGAAACCATAAATGCAATAGATCATTTTTTAATGACCTATGAAAATTGTCCTTTAGACGTCCCTGCATTCTCGGAATGGGTTCATAAATGCAGGCAAACACTGCATACAGAACAAAAATGTGATGAATGTCCTATTATCAATAACATCTCAGAATCAGAATCATGAAAACAGACATCATAAAACCTCAATTAACACTCGATCAATTATGTCGCAATGACATGGCATTGATCGTCAAGATCGACGGGGGTTGGAATATACGCCAACGGCTTGTTCAATTGGGATTGCACATCGGTGATGTCATTCGTACGAAACGGGGCTGCAGGTTCGGCGGCCCCGTTCTGATTACACTCTATAATTACGATATCGCAATCGGACAAGGCATGGCAAAACAAATATGGGTCACAAAGATAGAATCTAAATCATGAACAAAAAAAAGCACCACCACCCCACTATTGCTCTGGTCGGCCAGCCCAATTGTGGAAAAAGTACTATTTTTAATACTGTTGCTGGCTATCGTTCCGTCTCGACCAATTTCCCGGGCGCGACGGTAGAGTTTATAGAAAGTCACGTTAATATTCATGGTCAAACCTGCGATATCGTAGATTTGCCAGGTATCTATTCTTTAACGTCACTCGATCATGCTGCAGAAGAAGCCAAAAAATATTTACTGGAACAGGATATCTCTGTTATTGTAAATGTTATCGATGCTTCCATACTCGGGCGCAGTTTAGAATTGACACTGCAGCTCATGGAGCTGGAGGTGCCGGTTGTGGTGTGTCTGAATATGATGGACGAAGCCGAACGCAAGGGGATCCTTATCGATCCTGTAAAATTGTCAGAAAAACTGGGTGTTCCGGTTGTTACGGCTATCGGCCGCAAAGGAGAAGGCATTGCAGATACGTTTAAGAAAGCACTTTATACCATCCGTCACTCTGGATCCGTATACCCTCCCATGATGAGCCGCCACGTAGAGTCTTGTCTCTCTGACCTGATTCTTTTTTTGCATAAGCACAAACCAAAACTTTTTGAGGGTCCGAAACGATTGCTGGCGATCAAGCTCCTGGAATCGGATCCGTATTTTGACAATTATAAAGATAGTGAAATACAACGCAAGACGAGTCAGTGTCAGGATATATTAGAAGATGCGCATGGCCAGAGTGCAGATCAGGTAATTTCAGCAGAACGGCACTCTATGGCCATGGCCCTTTTCGAGTTGGTAGCTGAGGTTCTTCCTTCTCAGCGAACTAAACGGGATCGTCTGGATGATTATCTGATGCATCCTATCTTGGGCTATGTGTTTATGGTGCTGGTTTTATTTTTATTTTTTAATGGAATCTTTAAACTCGGCGCCACACTCGAAGAACCTTTAATGGCCTTTCTCCAAAACACCCTGGGTTCTTTGGGAAACACCATGTCGATACCAGAGTTTTGGCAAAAGCTGGTCAATGGGACGGTACAGGGGATCATCGGAGGGATCGCTATTGTTTTGCCCTATTTGTTTCCGTTTCTATTGGGACTTTCTGTTATAGAGGATCTTGGCTACCTGCCGCGAGTCGCATTCTTGATGGATAGTTTTATGCATAAAATTGGTTTACACGGAACAGCGGT
>CAYNUX010000549.1:0-2645 GCA_964400115.1 uncultured Cytophagia bacterium | reverse complement strand
CCCCCCCCGTCGAAGAAGAGGTGCAAATTAGTCCTGAGCGACAAAAAGCTATTCAGGATTCCCTGAAAAAGGTGTGGAAAAGGCAGATGTTGCTTTCCTGGAGTCTTGGATATGAAAACTATAAAAACAAACAGTACCGAGATGCTATAGATCACTTTTGGAAAGCCGCAGAGCTGGATACCGTAGAACGCTTTCCTCTGGTTTATCACTATCTCGGCGATTCTTATTACAAGCTAAACGTCCCCGACTCTGCAGAGATTTCCTATCGATTAGGCGTTAAGAATTACCCTGAAAAAGCCTATTATCACCGTGATTTGGGTTATCTCTTGGTTGCCAAAGGAGAAACAGAAGAGGCGGTAGAAGCGTATCAGCGTGTGGTAAAACTCGACGATGATCCCAAGGTCGATGATTACAAGGTTCTGGGTAATATGCTTATTCAGCAAAACCGCAACGAAGAAGCCATTGATGTTTATAAGGAACTGGTGGAGCTTGAACCCGAAAATTCCGAGTTTCATGATATATTGTCCAGATTGTATAAATCCACTGGTGATGAAGATGAAGCCATACAATCAAAGATCGATGCACTGGCAAGTAATCCTGAAAATACCGGTATCATGTTCAGCCTGGGTGAGACCTTTTTTAAACGTGGCGAGTATAAAGAGTCTATAAAATATTTCACCATGCTGTTGGAAAAACGCCCGGATGATGCCATCGCACTCGAATATGTAGCCAGCTCTTACCAAAATCTCGGACAATTTCGTCCGGCCATCGACACCTGGGAAAAAGTCTTGGCATTGAAACCGGATCATAAAAAAGCCTTATGCGAGATGGCGACCTGCTACCGGGAAATCAGGCAATTGCCAAAAGCTCGTTCTGTTGCACGGCAAGCGCTCAAGATCGATAGTAATTATGGTCTGGCCTATATTGTCATCGGTGAAGTGTATGAATCAGCTGTAAGCCAATGCATGGATAACCGTGATAGCAGAAGGATTACCTTTGATGACAAACTGATTTACAAGCTTGCCTATGATCAATATGCTAAAGCCAAGAATGATATGCAGTTTGCCGATCGGGCGCAGAGCAAGATGAATTATATCCAACCCGATATTCCGACAACTGAAGACATTTTCATGCATCAGGATGTCAAAAAATCACGTCTCGATTGCTATCAATGGATTTATTAAGTGTTTTAAGAGCAGACAAAAGATTCTTCTGTCTGCTCTTTTGAGTGTGACTTGCTCCATCTGGTCGCATAACCGGTGTGCCCAAGTCCTTTTTGTTTTCCCCAATGACTGTTTTGAAGAGTGCGTCCCCCATAGGGCTCGAGGCATGATTCCCAATTAAAGGATCTCGATAGATGAGCACATTGCAGCAATTCGATCCTGAAATTTTTAAAACTATTCAGGACGAAACCAAGCGACAGAATATAAAATTAGAATTGATCGCTTCAGAAAACTTTGTCAGTCAGGCGGTGCTCGAAGCAATGGGGCAGGTCATGACGAACAAGTATGCCGAGGGATACCCCGCAAAACGATATTATGGCGGATGCGAATTCGTTGATCAAGCCGAAGAATTGGCCCGCGAACGCGCCAAACAACTATTCAACGCAGATCATGCCAATGTGCAGCCACACTCAGGGTCACAGGCAAACATTGCAGCCTATTTTTCTTTTATCGATCACGGGGATAAAGTCCTTGGAATGGATCTCGCTCATGGAGGCCATCTCACTCATGGCAGCCCTGTGAACTTTTCCGGTCGTTTTTTTCAAATGATTCACTATGGAGTCGATCATTCCGGGTATTTGGATATGAACCAGGTGGAAGATTTGGTCATAAAGGAACGCCCCAAATTGATCGTCGTCGGTGCCAGCGCTTATGCACGCGAAATTGATTATAAAGCTTTTCGTGAGATCGCGAATAAAGTGGATGCTAAAGTTATGGCCGACATCGCCCATCCAGCCGGACTTGTTGCTGCCGGGCTCATTGCCAGTCCGGTTCCTCATTGTCATGTTGTTACCTCAACCACTCACAAAACTTTACGTGGCCCCAGAGGCGGACTGATCCTGATCGGTGAGGATGGGGAAAATGATTTGGGTCAGAAAACACTCAAGGGACGGATAAAAAAATGGTCAGAAATTATTGATTTTAATGTGTTTCCCGGTTTCCAGGGGGGGCCTTTAATGCACGTAATAGCTGCAAAGGCGGTTGCCTTTAAAGAGGCCTTGCAACCAGAGTTTATAGAATATCAAAAGCAAGTGTTAAGGAACGCCAAAGAGCTGGCCAAAGCACTTGTCGATCATGGTCTCGATATCGTGTCAGGTGGAACCGATACCCATGTCATGCTGGTGGATCTTTGCAACCGTAATGTCACCGGCAAAGCCGCCGAAACTGCTTTAGAAAATGCCGGGATCACTGTCAATAAAAATATGGTTCCGTTCGACACTGCCAGTCCGTTTGTCACCAGTGGTGTCCGGTTAGGGACTCCTGCTCTGACAACCCGTGGCATGAAAGAAGAACAGATGAAACAAATCGCTGCAATGATCGATCAGGTACTAAGTGATATAGACAATATGACCCTGCAGGATAACATTCGCAGTGACGTCAAAGAATTGTGTGAACAATTTCCGTTGTATGAAACAGCATATT
>CAYNUX010000548.1:0-2651 GCA_964400115.1 uncultured Cytophagia bacterium | reverse complement strand
CTGGGGATCGCGAGCTTGCTGCCTAGCGCCGCAGGGAGGAAGCCACCGAGCAGGAGACTCGAATAAAGCAAAATACCTCCGAGAGGATTGTTTAGCTCATGTGCGACTCCGGCTGCCAGTTGACCGAGCGATGCCAATTTTTCCGCCTGAATGAGCTGATTCTGTGTCCTGGAGAGTTTCTGTAATGATTCGGTCAGTTCTTCGTTAGAGTGTAGCAGTTCGGCCTGAATCCGTTCAAGTTTGTCGATAATATAGGGAAGACACATCTCGGCTTCAGCCAGCCCCTGAAAAACAGCTTTTGCCTTATCGCGGCATGTATTATAACCACAGGCACCACAATTGAGTTCATCTTCTGGGGTGATTTTTCCGGTTTTGCGCAAAATGTTCTCGATATCTTTTTCTGTTGGTTGTGGTGCGGGTAATGATTTGTCTGAAAACGTTCGAAAGGTCGAAATGCGGTACCGTGAATGGTCGTTTCGAATTTTTTGGGGATCGTTATTCAACCTGCACTGCTGCAAGTAATCGACAATTTTTTCCTTTCTTGCAAACATTGAATAATCATTGACCATTTTGGGTCCATTGATACATCCCTTGCAAAACAGTAAATCCAGAAACCGTGCATGAATGTGATGCTTGGTGGCTTGTGCCAAGATGTCGAGGACCCGATCTTCGCCTTCTGTCACAATGATATCATTTTCAAGAATATCATTCTGCATTTGGCCGGTTTTTAGTAATCCACCGGACACCGGAAAAATCATGCCCGTGTCAGGCAGGGGACCGGATGGTTCAGTTTCAGCCAAATTTGATAATACAATGTTATGGCGTTTAAACATGGTATCCAGCTCTTCGAACGTCAAAACCTGATCGATCACATGACCGATATTCGGGTCGTCCTTTTCATGTTTTTTGGCTACACATGGACCGATAAAAATCTGTTTTGCATTGGCATCCATATGTTCCTCGATGACCCTGCCCAATGCGACCATGGGTGATACGATCGGAGCGAGATATGGAACAAGCTCCGGACGGTATTTTTCGACGTAATTGACGACTGCAGGGCATGGGCTGCTGATCACGAGATCCTGGTTTTGTTTTTGTAATTTTTCATAGTCTCTTGCAACAAGGTCAGCGCCGAAAGCGACTTCATATACTTTATTGAACCCAAGCTTTAGCAGTCCCGTAACGATTTGAAATGGCTTGACTGAAAAAGCCGCCGGAAAAGATGGGGCGAGAAGAGCAATCGTCTGTTTACCTGATGACAGGAATTCGGTTGTTTGAGTGATGCCATCTTTGATCTGTTTGGCATTCTGTGGACATACTTTGATACAGTATCCACAAGCGATGCAGCGCTCGGCAATGACGTGCGCCTGTTCGTTCTCCACACGTATGGCCTTTACCGGGCAATTGCGAATGCATGAATAACAGCGTTTACATTTGGTTTCAATCGTTTTTACGATCTGTTCCATAAAATCTTCTTTTAACGTAACGCCAGAAAATAGACGAGTGTTACTATAATCATAAAACTGACCAAAGCGGTGATAGCGATATGTAATATGTGCCTTTGCTCTGATTTTAGTTTTTTGGTTTCCTGTTCCCGATGCTGATGCTCCACAATACGAAGGAGCAAATTTGATAATTTTTCGGGAGGAAACGGCTTGGTGATATATTCAAACGCACCATCTTTCATAGACTGGACGGCATTTTCAACTGATGCGAACGCTGTCATCATAATGACCGGCACGGTACTGTCTTTTTCTTTAATTTTTTTCAGCAGAGTAACCCCATCCATTCCCGGCATTTTTATATCTACGACGGCAACAGAAGGATGCTCCTGGTCAAACATTTTTAATGCGTCCATTCCGTTTGCCGCGCTGATGACATTAAACCCCTCGTTCTCGAGCCATTCTGACAGAGATTCGCGGATTATCTTTTCATCATCAACGAGCAAAATTTGTCCATTGATCGCCATTAAAATTTATCCTCCTTACTGCAGATATTCGGGCAATTTTATGATAATTGTTGTCCCTTTTTCCGGTTGCGATTGTACTTTGATATCACCATCATGCAAGAGCACTACGCTATATGCCGTTGACAATCCCAGGCCGACATTTTTTTTCTCAAAATTGTTGGTAAAAAATGGATCAAATATCTTGTCCTTGTGTTCCGGGGATAACCCAAAACCGGTATCGACAAGTTCAATCAACACAAATCCGTTTTCCGATGATCTTTTCACCAGAAAGGTAATTGACCCTCCATTTGGCATGGCTTGAACCGAATTGATCACCATGTTTGTAAAAACTTGTTGCATTTGCCGGGCATCGGCCTTTATGCAAAGATTGTTGTTCTCGAACTCTTTATGAATATCGATATGCTCTAACGAGATTTGACTGGTCACATTCTTGATTGATTCTTTGATAATTTCCGCTACAGAAACTTTTTTCAAGTCCGGATCTTTGGCGTTTGCAAAAACCAATAGTCCTTTAACAAATTCGGATATGCGAATGATCTCTTTTTCCATAGTTACGAGATATTTCCTGAATCTTGCCAGGTCCAAGGATTCGGAATTCAATAACTTTTGCATAAACATCATATAGTTGAGCATACCGCTCAGAGAATTGTTGATTTCATGTGCGATTTTAGTGGACATTTTT
>CAYNUX010000547.1:0-2653 GCA_964400115.1 uncultured Cytophagia bacterium | reverse complement strand
CCTGTCAAGGTCTGCATGGAAGTGGCAATGCCCAGATTGTTGCCGAACTGAAAGCTGGCGGCCACGAGAAAAGAAGAAACGCCGATGAGAATGGCGGCCCAACGGCCATATGTGTCAGCCACGGTTTGCAAAAATGATTTGTCGTGTGAAACGCCAAAGCGTGCCGCCATGGTCGTATACATGATCATGCCAATGGCAGATAGGACAATGACCCAGAGTAAGGCATACCCATGAACCGCCCCGATCTGCGAAGCTGTCGTGACGCTCCCAGGCCCGAGAACAACAGAGGCAACGATAAATCCTGGTCCCAATGCCTTGATCGCCCTGATGAATTTGTCTTTCACTGGACTTCTCCTGAATTTAACCGGTGAAGTGATTTTTGATTTATGTCATGGTTTCGATTGCGTTTTTGCAATTTGAGTGAAAAAGATGCAGGGTTTTACCCTAATATACAAAACTTTTTTTCAAGCTCAAGATCTTTTTGAAATTATTTGGATCCGATGCATTGTTGCTTTGGAATACTTTGCCCGGGATGGTGAAATAAGGCTATTGCATTCATGCATATCTATTTATATATTCTTTTTTCATTTGCATGGATTTTTTCGCTTTTGCGGGTTGTTGTATTTTGCGAAAGCATACAAATGCTAAATAACAGTGATTTCTTAGGAGGAAGAAAAATGATTTCCAAAGACATGGAAAAGGCGATCAATCAGCAAATCAACCGGGAACTCTTTTCTGCATATCTCTATCTCTCTATGGCGACCTATTTTGCCGAAGAAAACTTTGATGGTATGGCCAAGTTTATGCAAATGCAAGCCAAAGAAGAGGTCGGGCATGCCATGAAAATGTATGGCTATCTCGAAGAACAGGGAGCCCGGGTGGTTTTGGAAACGATTGAGAAACCCGATTCCCAATTTGCTGGACCCTTGGATATTTTTGAAAAATCTCTCAAACACGAACGCTTTATTACAAAAAACATACATAATCTCGTCGATCAGGCAATCAAGGAAAAAGACCATGCGACCAAAATTTTTCTCGATTGGTTTGTCACTGAACAAGTCGAAGAAGAGAGCAGCATGGATTTGATCGTCAATAAGCTCAAGATGGTGGGTGATAAAGGCCACGCCTTACTTATGTTGGATTCCCAGCTCGGACGACGAGGCGAATAACTGAATCTTAAACTCTGATTTTCCCGGAAGATCTCTGCTTCCGGGAAAATTTTCGATATTATGAAAAAAGCTCTTTATTACGAACAACACGGTGACAAAATTCGCTGTCTGCTGTGTCCCCACTTTTGTTTGATCAGCGAGGGGGAGATAGGGCGGTGTGGCGTACGCCAGAACCGTGACGGGACTCTCTATTCCCTGGTTTATGAACAAGCCATTGCACTCAATGTCGATGCCATTGAAAAAAAACCTCTTTTTCATGTTTATCCTGGCTCAAAATCTTTTTCGGTCGCCACCATGGGATGCAATTTTACCTGTCGTTTCTGTCAGAATCATGATATATCTCAGGTAAAAGGAGGGCCGGGCCAGCTTCGCGGACAACATGCCACCGTCTCACAAATCGTACAGTCGGCAATCGATCATGGCTGTAAAACAATTGCCTGCACCTATACAGAGCCTGCCATTTATTTCGAATATGCTCTGGATATCGCCAAAAACAAGGGGGTAGAGGCCGTTTGGGTCTCCAACGGTTATATCACACCCGAACCTCTCAGGGAAATCGCTCCATATTTGTTGGCTATGAATGTCGATCTCAAAGGGTGGGATAAAGATTTTTATCGTAATGTGGTTGGTGGCAAACTATCCAGCGTATTAAAAACTCTTGAACTGGCCAAATCTCTTGGGATCTGGCTCGAGGTCACCACGCTGATGGTGCCGGAATATGTGGATGATCCACAGCATATTCGAGAAATCGCCACCTTTATCCATGACAATTTGGGCTCTGAAACCCCCTGGCATATTTCCCGGTTTTATCCGCAATACGAATGCGATCAGATGGAGCAGACCCCTGTTTCAGCCATGCGCAAGGCTATAGAAATCGGCCAGGTGGTGGGATTGAAATATATCTATAGCGGTAATGTACCTGGTGATGACGGTGAGCATACACGGTGTTACCAGTGTGGTGAATTGCTTATCGAACGCTATGGATTTAATATTCTAAAAAACAGTATTCAAAATGGTCGATGCCCGTCATGTCAGGCAGAGATTCATGGCATCGGGATGAGCAGTTCCTGAACCGGTTTTTGTTATGATCAACGACCATCGAGGCACGACCTTACCAGTCGCCAGCTAAAACCATTATTGTTATAGATCATTTCAAATGAACCGGCTTCCTTTGTCGTGACGTGAAAGTGGTATTCCTTGTCTCGACCCAGTGGTGTACTCCAGACACCGTTGACCTGACTGATATGATAGGCTCTGCCACGCCAACGAAATCTCAGTGGGCGCATGGTACGACTGTCGAAATACCCGATCACCTCGATCTTTTCATTCATTTCTTCAAATGCAAGTGCCACACCGCCTCCGTGGTGTAAAAATGTACACCTAAATATACCTTTTTTTGTCTTTAAATGCAATACAATTTTAATGGACAAAAAGCACTTGACATTACTGAGGCCGTTTTCTAAATTGCTTCAATTTCTAACCCG
>CAYNUX010000546.1:0-2674 GCA_964400115.1 uncultured Cytophagia bacterium | reverse complement strand
CAGCACAAAAGATTCGACTGCCTTGGGACTACCGATCGCCTGATCGGCATCCTTGAGGTCTGTCTCGATCTCGTCAGCCTTGATAGAGTGTTGCGCAAAAATCGACCGTGATTGTTTTTCCCGACCTGCTGCCTCTTCATATGCCCGGGTCGCTTGTTTTTGGTGTTCGAGAACGGGATCGGTTTCACCAAAATCCAGGGAGGTTTGCTCCAGCGTTCGTTGCAGCCAGTTGGCGTCGAGCAACACCGAATGCAGCACCGCATCCAGTATGGTCTGGCTTTCTTCGGGAAAGGGAAGGGAAACACCAATGGATTTCCTGATCTCGCGTACCTTGCGAAGAATCACTTTGAGCACCGCACCGTCGATAGGATTATCATCGCCATAAAGCAGGAATGCCCTGACTTTGGGCACTTGCTGACCAAAACGATCGACGCGTCCCTCCCGTTGTTCCAGCTTGTTCGGGTTCCAGGGCAGGTCGTAATGCAGTACAGCGGAAAAGAGATCTTGCAGGTTGATACCCTCGCTCAGGCAATCGGTGGCGACCAGAACCCGATGACGAGATTTGTCCATGCTATCGATGCGTTCTTTTCTGACCTCATCCGGGTCTTCGCTGGTGACGGTCTGGACATCCATCTGTTTGAATTTTTTACTCAATTTGGTTTTCAGCCATTCGCCCACATATTTGGCTGTGGCGATATAACGACAAAAAATCACCGGGTGAAAGCCGTCCTCGAGCCACTCGCCGATGACCTGAATGGTCTGTGCGAGTTTATAATCATCGTCAGGTGAGGCCAGCTTTTCGAGTTGTTCCTTTAGGCGATTCAATTCCTGATTCTGTTTTGATGAAAATTCGGTCTTGCTCACCACAGCAGCTGGCGTCATGTCGCTTTCAATGCCGTACTCGTCTTCCAATAAAGGATTGGTCTCTTCTATATCAGTGTCTTGCCGATCATCACTTTCACGCTGCATACGGTTTATCAGCATTTCGACACCGGCAGCCGGACTCGACATCACCCCGCGCATGAGCGCCAGGGCACTCCAATATCGGAATCGCTGCCTGCCGCGATAGCCATCTGTATCCTTGACGAGTTCCCGGGCGAATTTGAGCACATTAAAAAAGAATGATTCATAGGGCTTTGACAGGTGATAGGCATATTCCCCTGATTCCCTTTCCGGAAACGGCGTATCTTCGCCCATCCATCGTTTGACATCTGCGCGGCGACGCTGGATAAAATAGCCGGCCAGCTTTCGTCTCTGTTTTTCATCAGCAATGCCCCCATCATACGTCACAAAATTCGGATGCAAGAACTTTAGCAGAGAACGAAACTCTTCGGGTTTCCCGCTGTGCGGTGTTGCCGTCAAAAGCAGCAGATGTTGATTCGCTTTTTTCGAGATGGTATCAACGAGATCATTACGCTGCTGCCGTGCTTTTTCCTGGCCATTGGGTTGAGCACAGGTATGCACCTCGTCGACAATGATTAGCTCGGGGCATTCCTGAATAAAGACCTGCCGTCGCAGATCAGATTTTATATAATCGATAGAAATGATCTGAAAGGGATAATATTGATATACACTGGTATCGCCATGGATATCCCGATCGAGGCGGGCCTGGGTGTTGGATCGAATGATAACCGCCTGAATGCCAAATTTGCTCTCCAGCTCCAGCTGCCATTGTTCGCACAAATGTGGCGGGCATACGATGGCAAAGCGTTTGATCGTTCGTCGTTCCAGCATCTCTTTGACGACAAGAAGGGCTTCAATCGTTTTGCCGACTCCCACATCGTCGGCAATCAAAAGTCGTACCGTTTCCTGTTTTAGGGCCATAATCAACGGCACCATCTGATACGATCTCGGCCGAAAAGACAGTTTTGCCAGACTGCGAAACGGACCTGCAGCATTTCGAAATGCCAAACGAGTGGCATCGAAAAGCAATTGCGCGGATGCCAGATCGCCGATATCCCCGGGGCCGGGCATGGGAAATTGCGAAGAGAGAATAACATCATCCTGAAACTTGAACGGCAAATAGATGGTGGTCAACTCTTCTTCGCTGCCGCCGAGTGGCTTGAGCTGTAAAACTTGCGGATCCGGCGAGGGCATCACGATCCAATCGCGATCACGTGTTCGAACCATGGAACCGGGATTAAATGCCATATCACTTTACCTTCCTGAATATATCCGAACGCTTGGAAACAAGGGTTTCCAGCGAATCTTTATAATAATAGACAATGACCGACTTGCCCTGTGCGCGCAAGGCATCGCGTAATTCCAGATCCTTTGCATTAATCTCTGGCCGGTCATGTGGTGTACCATCGCAAAAAACATAGGTGTCGGGATGATAAAAGAAATCCGGTTTGACAAAAATGCCAGGCACCGAGGGTTGCGGTTCATCCGGCAGGCAAAGCCGATGTTTGTATAAATAATCCAGAAAACGTTTCTCGGTTTCCGATTGAGGATCGATATTTTGCAGCAACCATTGATAGTGTTCATCATAGGTCCGGTTTGTCTCGGTGGTAAGGGGCTCTACATGACTTGCGGCGAGTTTATAAAGAGCTTCTTTGATCAGGAACCGGTCGATAATATTATGATGCCGCTGATTGTAATAGCTGAGCAGATCATCATACGACGCCGGTTCTCTGTATTCCTCATCGTCATAACGGCAAAGTTCAATGGCTTG
>CAYNUX010000545.1:0-2675 GCA_964400115.1 uncultured Cytophagia bacterium | reverse complement strand
GAGATCGTTTCACGTGACTGGAGTTCAGACGTGTGCTCTTCCGATCTGTCAGGAAAAGATCGAAACTCCCAATATCGATGCCCTGGCCGCACAGGGCATGAAATTTTCCCAGTTTTATTCCGGTGCGCCGGTGTGCGCTCCGGCCAGATGTGTATTGATGACCGGTAAACATACAGGACACGCATTCATAAGAGGAAATCACGAGTGGTCGGAAAGGGGAGAGGTGTGGGATTTTGCTCAGGCCGTGAAAAATCCTGCTCTTGAAGGCCAATATCCGATTCCCGCGGACACGGTTACCCTCGGTAAAGTGTTACAATCAGCCGGTTACACCACGGCGATTGTCGGTAAATGGGGCCTCGGAGCACCTCTGTCAGAGGGGATACCCAACAAACAGGGATTCGATTTTTTTTATGGCTATAACTGTCAGCGACAAGCGCATACCTATTTCCCCCGACATCTCTGGAGAAATCCGAAAGAACATCGCATAGCCGAACTTGACAGATTTAAATTCGTGGCTCTCGGCGATAAATAATTAGTTTCGAAACCGGAGGATTAAATGAGACTTTTTTCTGCCTTTATATTCATTTTATGTTCCACTGTTTTGTCAAATGAAATTGGTGTTATTACACACGAGAAATCAGAGATCGACGAGTCTTATCGGTTGTTAAGCAGCAGAAATCTCTCTGCGGCCCATCTGATGCGTCCCGATGGACGAATGATGCATTCCTGGTATTTCCCGGCTCAACGGGATGCTGAACAAGAGTTTAGTGGGTTTGGCATGAGCTGGCACTATGCGGAAATGTTACCTAATGGCAATCTCGTGGCCGTTATCAAAGATGAAATGATCATAGAACTGGACTGGCACAGTAATCTCGTCTGGAAGGCTGAATTGCGCGCTCATCACGATTTTGCCCGTCTGGAGAATGGGAATACGATTGTGGTCTCCCGCAGGGATATGCCCTGGCACGAGAAAAAGACAAAAGCTCTGGATGAACTCGTCGAATATGATCGTGAAGGCAATGTCGTGTGGACCTGGCAATATGAAGGTCATCAGCAAGAAATCGAAACACTCGTAGAGCATCCATTGCCTTCTGCTCAAGGCTTTCGTGATTGGCCTCATATCAATACCTGTGAAGTTTTGCCCGAAACTTTCCTGGGCAATAAGGATGAACGATTCAAGGCCGGAAATCTTTTGCTGTGTGGCCGCCATTCAAATACCCTTTTTATTGTCGAAAAATCTTCCGGTCAGGTGGTCTGGGCCTGGGGTACAGATCAGTTATTGGGTCCGCATATGCCGACCATGCTCGCAAATGGTCACATCCTTGTTTATGACAATGGCCATCACACCGCCGAAAATAGTCGGGGGTATACCCGTGTCCTCGAGATCGAGCCAGCAAGCGGAAAAATCGTTTGGCAATATCAGGCCAAACCACCGGATCTCTTTTTTTCCCCTTCGCGCGGATCGGCAAATCGATTGCCTAATGGCAATACGCTCATAGCCGAGTCAGACAAAGGCCATGTGATCGAGGTGACACCGGGTGGTGATGTGGTTTGGGAGTACTGGAATTCCGATTTCCGGTCGAATGGGCAGCGTATGCCCCTGTATCGGGTGATTCCGTATAAGGCACAGTGGGTTGACAGATTGCTCAATGAATATGGCCGGATTCAGGATGTCATTCCCGAACATCAGGAATCTTTAGAGTACGAGACTCTTGGTCCTGATCATCAATACAAACGCTACTTGAGAGAGGTGACTTTTTTCTGTGAGTTGGGTTATTTCGATCATGCCCTGAAATTTTTGGATCCTTTTATGGAGGTCTTTCCTGATGATCCTGAAGGGTATTGGGGATATAGTCTGGTGTATGCCTGCAAAAAAGATCCGGAACGGTCATTTGATTATATGCTCAAGGCGATCGAAAACGGCATGCCCCTGGAGCGGTTCTCGAGTGGACTGGGAGACCTTTTTGAGCCCTTGCTGACGAGTCAAGCCTTTAAAGAGTTTATGCAAAAGCAGGAACAGGTCGTGGTGCATGGCCCCATACTAGGAGATCTCACCTCTTCCACTGCCCGTATATGGCTGAGAACCTATGGTCCCCGCACGGTACAAGTCATTGCAAGAGCAAAAGGGGCAAAGGATTACAAGATTCGATCTGATGCATTAAAAACCGGTTCAGATAAGGAATATACAGCAATTTGTCAACTAGGCGGTCTGGAACCAGAGACAGAATATGAATACAAATTGATTGTGAATCAGATCGAACAAAAAAATCTCTATCATTTTACCACATTTGTTCAAAAGGGAGATGCTGCACATTTTAGCACCGGGTTCGGTGGTGGAGCAGGTGCTACGCCAAAGTATGAATATGTATGGGATACTTTATCTTCGCATCATCTGCCTTTCTTCCTGTTACTGGGCGATAACGTCTATATCGATCATCCCGAGCGTCCGATGACTCAGCAGTTTTGTTATTATCGTCGTCAAAGCCGTCCGGAATTTCAGCGCTTTTCCCATCATACGGCTTTGTATGCCATCTGGGACGATCATGATTTTACATTTAACGACGGCAAGGGTAGTCCCTATCGCGATAAACCGGAATGGAAAATGGATGTGTGGCGTTTGTTTCGGAATCAATGGGTGAATCCGGCATATGGTGGGGGAGACGAGAACCCCGGTT
>CAYNUX010000544.1:0-2682 GCA_964400115.1 uncultured Cytophagia bacterium | reverse complement strand
CCTTGCTCATCCGATGTTCACCCGTCAAAAAGCTCTGGCAGCGAATGATCGCATCAATATCGGGTTACTGGGCTGCGGCGGAAGGGGACAATATGTCGCCAGAGGCATGGTTGAACTTGGGGCACAGCTTACGTATTGTTGTGATTTGCACAATGAACGCCTGGACGCTGCGGAACAATTTATCAGCAGCGTACAAAAAGGAAAACCCAAAAGACTCAAGGATATGAAAGAGCTTTTTGCTGCCCAGGACCTGGATGCCGTGATTGTCGCCACTCCGGATCACTGGCATGCGCTGGCCACGGTACTGGCTACACGGGAAATAGGAATTCTGTGACGGTATTGCCGTTACTGTTAATCATTGCATCGAATGGCTCTGTTATACACTTTATAATCCAAAAACCGGAAAAAATTTCCATGTTTACTCACATATTACCTGGAGGGCATATGGCTATTGTAAAGAGCAAAGTAATCGAACTCTCCACAAAAATGTAATATTAAAAGAGGATATTATCATGGAGTTCCATTCGCTCAAAACCGTTGGATTGGACGACGAGTGGCAGAGGCTTTTTCAACCCTTTGCTGATCAGGGCCATGCGCTCGGACGCGTTGCCATCCAGGAACGTAATCAATATAAAGTCTATTCATCGATCGGACTCATCGATGCTCAGGTGACCGGGAAATATCTCTATACCGCCGATGCCCTGGCTGAACTTCCCCAGGTGGGTGATTGGGTGGTAATGACGCTGTTCGAGGATGAAAATAAAGGCATTATTTCCGAATGTCTGCCCCGGCGCACAAAGATCTCGCGCAAGGCAGCAGGACAACGAACCGATGAACAGGTCATCGCTGCTAACATTGACACGATTTTTATCGTCACCAGCGCAGATGCCAATTTCAGTCTGCGAAGACTGGAACGATACCTGCTCATGGTCACTTTAGGAAAAGCAGAACCGGTCATCGTATTGAATAAAACGGATCTGGTAGATTCACCAGCGACTCTGGTCGAGCAAATCCAGTCTGTCTTTGCGGGCACCGTTGTGCAGGCTTTAACCCTCCAGGAGAACGGGGTCAAAGGCTTGAGATCTCTGATTCAGCCAGGAAAAACCTATGCTTTTGTCGGCTCGTCTGGGGTTGGCAAGTCTTCGCTCATCAATGCTTTATTCGGCAAAGAACTGTTCCTTACGCAGGATATCCGGAAAGGCGATGGCAAGGGGAGGCATACCACGACCAGACGGCATATGGTTGTGCTTCCCAGCGGCGGTATTTTGATCGACACACCCGGTATGCGTGAACTGCAACCGTGGGAAGGACAATCCGGAATCGATGAAACATTTTCCGATTTGAACCATCTGGCAAAACAGTGCCGATTTAAGGATTGCAGCCACCGCTCTGAAATTGGCTGTGCGATACTCGAAGCACTGGAAAACCAGTCCATCGAACCGGATCGCTATGACAGCTATATGCGTTTGTTAAAAGAGCAAGCCTTTCTGGAAAACAAGAAGCAGGAACGAGAAAACCGTCGACAGTGGGAAAAAGGCATCGGTAAAGCCATGAAACAATTCCGGAAAATCGATCCCAAATACAAATTTCTCGACAAGTAAATGATTCCATAAATTGAAACGCAGAAGCAGCGAGAACGACGAGAATCGCAGAGAATCGCAGAGAAAAATAGTCAAAGTTCATAGACTCTATTTTCTCTGCGAAACTCTCCACTGCGTTTTTTATTTGGATAGTTCTTGCATAATATTTGTTTCTTGAAAAAATTTCATTACATTAACCCCGAACCACTTTCATTAAGGAGAGAGAAATGAAAAGACTCGTCTGGTTAGCGGTGACGTGTATCCTATTGTCAAATGTGTCGTTTTTGAATGCCCAGCCCAACACTCTTTCACCCGAGGAAAAAGAACAGGGATGGCAATTGCTCTTTGATGGCGAAACATCCAGAGGATGGAAAAGCAATCGCGCTGAAACATTTCCTGAAAAAGGCTGGGAAATCCAGGATGGCAGTATTGTAGTGTTGGCAAAAGAACGGGGGGGAGACATTGTCACGGAAAAAATGTACGAGAATTTTGAATTCGCGCTGGAATTCAAATTGACCGAAAGAGCGAATAGCGGGATTAAATACTTTGTCCAACCCAACAGCGGATTGGGGTGTGAATATCAAATACTCGATGACGACCGCCATCCGGATGCCAAGAATGGTGTCAATGGTAACCGGCAGCTGGCAGCCTTGTACGATATCATCCCTCCACATGATCGACCGATGAAACCCATTGGCGAATGGAATCAAGCCAAAATCAAAGTCCACGATGGTCATGTGGAACATTGGCTAAATGGGGTAAAAGTGCTAGAGTATAATCGCTTTTCTCCATGTTTTAAACAGCTCTTGCTGTTCAGTAAATTCAAGGATCGGGAAGGTTTTGGCACGCACGAAAAAGGACATATATTATTGCAGGATCACGGTGATACGGTTTATTATCGCTCGATAAAAATCCGACCGTTAAAGTAAAGCGATGCACAAGCAGAGCTGTCAGCTGAAAAATATACAACCATAAATACTCGGTATGCGGTCACTGACAGCAAGAGAAGCCAGAGAACTTTTTGCTGTTTGCTGATAACGCTTGCCGGATTTGGAGGTGCGTGATGATTTGCGGCCTGGAAAAATCCAAAGTATCAATATTG
>CAYNUX010000543.1:0-2684 GCA_964400115.1 uncultured Cytophagia bacterium | reverse complement strand
AAGGGGTCTTGAACGGACGACGCGTCGTAGTCGTGGAAGATTCTGTCGTGAGAGGAACAACGCTAAAACAGTTGGTTAGACTTATCAGACAAGCAGGGGCTAAGCAAGTGCACATCCGGGTCAGTTCACCCCCAATTATTTCACCTTGTTTCTATGGTATGGACTTTCCCAGTCGCTCTGAACTCATTGCCAATCAACGCAGTATTGAAGAAATCCGTGACTATCTTGGATGCGACAGCCTGGCATACTTGTCCCATAAAGGCCTGATGGATGCCGTTGCCGATAGTGGAAACGGCTTTTGTGCCGCCTGCTTTACGGCAGAATACCCAATCCGAATAGAAGAAAATATCGGTAAATTTCAACATGAAAAGGAACCCGTCGGTGTGGATTCCTGAGCCGGCGAATAGCGCTCAATGATTAAACCATCGTGGCTCAAGGTTTTGGATTATCTCTTTGTATTACGTCCGACTTTGCTTTTTCCGGTTTGGACAGTTGTTCTGGTGGGTCATTGGGCACAATTGCGTTTTGGAACAAACACAGTCTTTGAGAAATCAATTCCTTTTACGATCTGGGTCATTGCGATCTATTCACTTTTAATGGGTGCGGTTTTTATTCTCAATCAGCTGGAAGACATAGAGACTGACAAAATAAACCAAAAACTGTATCTCATCGCGGATGGTATTATTGCCAAACGTTACGCTATTCTGGAACTGATTTTGTTGGCATGCGCACCCTTTCTTATGCTTTTCTGGTCACGCTGGGATCTGTTCTTTCTAATGATTCTGTCGTTTGTCGTCATGGGGTGGAGTTATAGCTCAAATCCCCTCAACTTGAAAAGCTCCCCATGGGGCGGGATCATTGCCAATATTCTCGGTTATTTTTTGGTTTTTTCAGTCGGCTGGAGTATTTATGGGGAATTATCCATCGTGACGATAGTGTATGCCATCCCGTATGTATTGGGAATTCTTGGCATCTATTTCTTTACCACCATTCCGGATATTCCCGGTGACCGTAATGCTCACAAGGTGACTGTTGCAGTGAAATATGGTACAGGGCCGACCATAAAAATGGGGTTGATGGTCAACACTCTGGGAATGATGCTGGGCTTTTACAATCAAGATTGGGTCATTTTTATTCCAACCCTATTCATGCTCCCTTTTTATTTCAAGACCCTGTTCTCGAAATCGGTAAATGACGTTCTTTTGACCAATAAAATTGCTACCCTTGTTCTATCACTTGTTGTCTGCACCCGTTTCCCTGTATATCTTTTGGTGATAATTGTGATCTATTTTTTAGCAAAATGGTATTATCGTCAGCGATTTCAGATAGATTATCCCAGTTTTCGAACGATTCAATAAGGAGTGGAATGTCTGAACTTTTACATCGCCAGGCAAAGTGTGATTTCTGTGGATCATGTGTTGCTGTTTGTCCACATGATGCAATAGAGCTGGCTGAATCCTGCTTGACCATATTAAAAGACCGGTGTACCCTGTGCATGAATTGTGTATATATTTGTCCGGTCCGAGCCCTGGAGAAAACCGATGAATGATTATTACGATATTGTAATTGTCGGAGCCGGGCCAGCAGGGTCGATGGCTGCCCAATATGCTGCCAGAAAAGGAACTTCTGTCGTACTCTTTGAGCGAGACCGGGAAGTCGGCTTACCTGTGAGGTGTGCCGAAGGAATATCACATAAAAGTCTCGAATCCCTTGTTGACATAAAACCCTCCTGGATCGCTCAAAAAATAACCGGGGCTGTATTCCATTCCCCGCATGGCAAAGAAGTGAAAATCAATACCGATCAGATTGGTTATGTTCTGCATCGCAAAATCTTTGATCACGATCTGGCTCAGATGGCAGTAGAAAAAGGAGCACATCTTTATACGAGAGCAAATGTAACCGGTTTGATCAAAGATCAGGGAAAAATCACGGGGGTTACCGTAGATCACCTGGGTGAAAGCTATGATATAAAATGCAAAATCGTGATTGCTGCCGATGGCGTTGAATCCCGTATAGGCCGTTGGGCCGGAATCAAAACCCGAACCGCGATGAAAGACATGGAAACCTGTGCGCAGATAACAGCGTCTCCACTCGATGTCTCTTCAACTGACATTCACTTTTACTTTTCTCGCGATTTGGCCCCTGGCGGCTATATTTGGATATTTCCCAAGGGTAACAACGTCGCGAATATAGGACTCGGTATTTCCGGTGAATATACTAAAAACTCTCCCATGGAATATCTGGATAAATTTTTACTAAAATTTCCAAATGCATCGGCTCTGACCATGACAATCGGGGGCGTACCATGCTCCCTGCCCCTTAAAAAAATAGTAGCAGACGGTTTTATGATCATTGGCGATGCTGCGCACCATGCCAATCCTATGACGGGGGGTGGGATTATCAATGCCATGATCGGCGGAAAAATTGCCGGAGAAATTGCAGCTAACGGCATTAAGGAAAAGAATATCTCGGAACGCAGATTATCTGAATATCCCAAACAGTTCAACAAGATAGAAGGAAATAAATTAAAAAAATTTTACCGTATCAAAGAGGTCATTTATAAATTCAGCGATCAGGAACTCAATCAGATCGCGGATCACGTTCTCGGCATGCCGGCAGAGAAACAGACTTTGGTCAATATTTTTCGGATCGCTCTGGTGAAAAAACCGACTTTGATTTTAGAT
>CAYNUX010000542.1:0-2687 GCA_964400115.1 uncultured Cytophagia bacterium | reverse complement strand
TTTTCGATGGCGCCTCATTACAAGAGATTTATGCGGAAATGGATAAAGCGGGTGTCCCAGACTCTGGCAAATCCGTCGTTTTCGACGGAAGAACCGGATCTCAAATTAGCGAGCAAGTCACTGTCGGATGGATTTATATGATGAAACTTTCACATCTCGTGGAAGACAAGATTCATGCCCGCTCGATCGGACCTTACTCGTTGATCACCCAACAACCGTTGGGTGGTAAAGCCCAATTTGGAGGACAACGCTTTGGTGAAATGGAAGTATGGGCCCTTGAAGCTTATGGTGCCGCATATACCTTGCAGGAAATTCTTACTGTTAAGAGTGATGATGTCAAGGGTCGCTCACGTACTTATGAGGCGATCGTCAAGG
This sequence comes from uncultured Cytophagia bacterium, assembly GCA_964400115.1. Taxonomy (GTDB): domain Bacteria; phylum Zhuqueibacterota; class Zhuqueibacteria; order Residuimicrobiales; family Oceaniaggregativiventaceae; genus Oceaniaggregativivens. The sequence goes on along the minus strand of CAYNUX010000542.1, from coordinate 2,312 downwards.
GTGAAAATATCCCCAAACCCGGGCTGCCGGAATCTTTTAATGTTCTCATTCGTGAATTGCAGGGATTGGGGCTTGACGTTGAACTCGTTAGTGACGGCAAAAAAAAATAGTACAGTGATTCAGCTTGGCTGAATTTGGGTCAGACCCTTTGGAGGTGACTATTGAACTATATGATTTCACATGACACCCCGGTACAAAATCCGAATATTTCCTCGATCTATATCGGGCTTTCATCCCCAGACAAGATTCTGGGATGGTCGCATGGCGAAGTCACAAAACCCGAAACCATCAATTATCGGTCTTTCAAGCCCGAGAAAGATGGGCTGTTTTGTGAAAAAATCTTTGGCCCTGTCCGTGATTGGGAATGTCATTGTGGTAAATATAAACGCATCCGGTATAAAGGTATCGTATGCGACCGCTGTGGTGTTGAAGTAACCATGAAAAGCGTACGACGGGAACGTATGGGCCATATCACCCTTGCCGTTCCTATTGTACATATCTGGTATTGGAAATCACTCCCGTCCAAGATCGGTTACATTCTCGGATTGTCGATCAAAGAACTCGAGCGAGTGATCTATTATGAATCTTATGTTGTTGTCCGATCTGGCAAGAGTGGACTGGCTGTTCGGGAGCTCTTGAATGAAGAAGAGTATCTTGAAATGCAGGCCGAAATGGCTGTCAAGGAAGCCGATGTTCCTGAAGAAGAACGCTTCCATGCCACCATGGGCGGACACGCTATTCTTGAGCTGCTCAAAATTGTGGATATCGACAAGTTGTCCCGGGATCTGCGCTATCAGGCTCGTACGGAAACGTCCATTCAACGCAAAGCCGACGCTCTGAAGCGGTTACGCGTTGTTGAAGCGTTTCGCCGAGCCCAGCGTCGAAAAGAAAATCGCCCCGAATGGATGATCATGTCGGTCGTACCTGTGATTCCTCCGGAATTACGTCCTTTGGTTCCCCTTGAAGGCGGACGTTTTGCAACTTCGGATCTGAACGATCTGTATCGGCGGGTGATTATTCGCAATAACCGGTTGAAGAAACTGCTCGAAATCAAAGCGCCTGAAGTAATTCTGCGTAATGAAAAACGTATGTTGCAAGAAGCCGTCGATTCTCTTTTCGATAATGGTCGTAAATCTTCGGCTGTGCGGGGAGATGGAAACCGGGCTTTAAAAAGCTTGTCAGATATGTTGCGCGGTAAACAGGGACGGTTTCGACAAAACTTGTTGGGAAAACGAATCGATTATTCCGGTCGTTCGGTTATTGTGGTAGGCCCGGAATTACATCTACACGAGTGCGGATTGCCTAAGGATATGGCCCTGGAACTCTTTAAGCCGTTTGTAATCCGCAAATTGGTGGAAAGAGGCCTGGTCAAAACAGTAAAAAGTGCCAAAAAACTGGTTGATCGACGGGGCTCTGAGGTCTGGGATATCCTCGAAGAAATTATTGAAGACCATCCCGTCATGCTCAACCGTGCACCGACTCTGCACCGTCTCGGTATTCAAGCCTTTCAGCCGGTACTCGTCGAAGGTAAAGCTATTCAGATTCATCCTTTGGTGTGTGCCGCTTTTAATGCTGACTTTGACGGTGACCAGATGGCGGTTCATGTGCCCCTGTCTAATTATGCTCAAATTGAAACCAAGGTTTTGATGCTCTCGAGCCATAATATTCTTTCTCCTGCACATGGTCGTCCGTTGGCTATTCCCAGTCAGGATATTGTGCTGGGTATCTATTATTTGACCAAGCGTCGTGCCGGTGTCCTCGGTGAAGGATCCCAATTTTCCTCTCCCAATGAAGTCACCTTGGCTTATGACAACGAACGTATACATTTGAATGCGCCGATCAAGGTTCGTGTTGATGGAAAGCTGATCGATACCACTGCTGGTCGCGTCGTTCTCAATGAAATGTTACCCCTAGAATTACCTTTTGTTAACGCCCTGCTGACCAAAAAAGCTATCGAAGAACTGATCGCTATGGCTTATGCCAAATTGGGCAACTATCGCACGGCTCTGTTGCTCGACCAGATCAAAAGTATGGGTTTTGAATATGCCATGCGCTCAGGTGTGACGGTTGGCATTGGCGATGTGATTGTTCCTGAAGAGAAAAAAGAACTCTTGGATAACGCCTATTCTAATGTTGAGGCGATCCAAAAACGATATGAACGGGGTATTATTACCGACGGTGAGCGATATAACCAGATCATCGATATCTGGACACATACCACGAGTAATGTTGCAGAAAAAATGTTCGATCGCTTGAGAAAAGATCGCCAGGGATTCAATCCCATCTTTATGATGGCAGATTCCGGTGCTCGA
>CAYNUX010000541.1:0-2689 GCA_964400115.1 uncultured Cytophagia bacterium | reverse complement strand
ATCCAGGGAGCCGAAGCCTCCCGCCATCATCATATGGGAACGTTATTCTGCAACGTCCCGGGCGATACCTCTGTAACCGGGAGTCTGGCGGAGGTGCGGAAACAAAGCGGGCTCGCTATCATGTTCCATCCGGGCCGCTATGACTGGTCGGTGCAGGATTATATCGCCTTGTACCGTGAATGGAGTGAATGTATCGGCATGGAAATCTATAATCAGGGAGACCGCTATTCCGGCGACCGGCAGATATGGGATAACGTGCTGACCGCGCTGATGCCCAAAAACCGGCCGGTATGGGGATTTTCCGACGATGATCTGCATAATAAAGGCCACCTCGGCCGCAACTGGACGGTGCTACTCTTGCCTGAACGGTCTTCCGGGGCGGTACGACAGGCCATGGAAAAGGGGGTCTTTTTTTACGTCTATGCCCCGGAAAGAAAAGAGGAAGTATTGCCGCCTGAAATTCAATCGATTCATGTCGATGCACAAGAGGGCACGATCCAGATAAACGCGACCGGTTATGACAGGATCGAATGGATCTCGCAAGGAAACAGCGTTCACCAGGGAGAGATGATCGACCTGTCGGCAACCCCCGATGTACAAGGATATATCCGGGCTGTGCTCTATGCCGGTGATGACAATGCTCTCATTGGCACGCAACCCTTTCGCATTCAACGGCAGGACTAGTAAAAAAGCAACAGGCTTTTACAATCACCCCATATAGGTTACACCTGATCCAAAGAAAATATGACATACAATAAAGGCTCGACGACAAATCTCACGCATCTGTTGTCGAGCCTTTATTATGTAAATTTTATTTTTTTACTATCGCCAAAAGATTTGTCCTCTCGCAGGAGCGTGGAAAAAAGCAATAGCCGGGGTCAAGCAGGTTACCTGATGATGCTTTCACTGAATTTTCGATTTTGTTGTTATGGAAAAACATTTATCTTGCATAAATCAACGAAATTTTGTTTTTTATAATACAAACAAACATCAAGATTTTCATCACACGCAATTCATCCCGAACAGAGAGGACGGTATGAAATACGATAACGGCTTAAAAACACGAGTAAACTGTTTTTGGGCCTTTTTTTTTCAAATTTGCTGGGTCGGATGTGCCGCGATCATTTATTCTTCACATTTCAGACCCCTTTGTGCCGTAATTTCAACATGAATTCAAATCAAAAGGAGAAAGCTTGTGATGAAAAAAAGAATTACAATGCTACTGATGATTCTGGTTATAGGGACCGGAATGTCTTTTTCTCAGATCCGGGACCGTTTTGAGCTCTATGAGGGCGTGCATTGGGGCGGTTATCCGGCATGTGCTTCGATATCAGGGGATTATGCCTTTCTGTGTCAGGGTCTCGTGCTTAATACCCTGGATATTCGCGGGGATAAACTCGATAAAGTCAATGCCCTGCAACTCCCGGCAGAACCCTCCGAAATGGTGGTCGCGGGTTCATATGCATATTTGTATCCCATGGGAACCGATTCGGCGTTCAGGGTTTTGGACATCAGTGACCCCCTGCATCCGGTGCTTTTGGGAGCTGCGAACGTCAAGCGTGCCTGGGGAACCCGGATGCATGCCTGCGACCGCTATGCCTGCCTGACGATTGACGGCAAGCTTGTCGTTATCGACACATCTGATCCCATGGCACCCCAGGTCACCGCCACCCTCGACATCGATGCCAAGGATGTGTACACCACTGCAACAAACGTCTTTGTGACGACCACTGATGGTCTGGAGATCTATGATATGACAGATCTGACCAATCCGACCCTCATCAGCACCACCGATCTCGTTGGAGCTATTTGTATTGCCATAGAGAACTCATTCGCTTATGTGGGTCAGGTATCACAGAGTGATATGAAATTTGGCGTTCAGATCATCGATGTGAGTGATCTCAATAATCCGATCAAAAACGGATTTATAGAAACAAAAATCGTCGAGGGCAACACGACATTTTTAAAAAATCCGCAACGGCTTGTGGTTCAGCAAGACATGCTTACCATTGACTGTCAAGAAAGTGGTATCCGGCTCTTTTTTGCGGATGTATCCGATCCGGATAGCCCTGATCTCAAAGGACACCTGCTATTCAATGAGGGACAGTTTCCTTCTACTCAATCCCTGGCCATGTCCCTCCCCTATGTCTATGTGGCGACAGGTGCTACGGCAAAGGGGTTTTTAAAGATCAACATCAGCGATCCGGCGAACCCTGTCATCGAGCAAATGATACAAGAACCCTGGGATGTGTTGCATGTCTATAGCTATGAGCAAAAGCTCTATGCAGCATCAGCCGAACGGCTGTGGATCTATGAATTTCCCGAGCCCACACGTCCGGTGCTGCTGGGATCGGATCCGGCCTGGGGCGGATTGATCCATATCTATGTCCATGGTGATTACACCTATGGCGTGCGACAGGACACGCTATATGTTCTCAACACCTCTGATCCCGGCAACATGTTTAATGTCGGTGATTATCCTTCGACCATGGACGGTGAGTTGCGTCGAGTCATGGTGCGGGAGGGCTATGCGTACCTGCTCAACAATGATCGAAACAACCCGGCCCTGGAAATCATCAATGTCTCGGATCCCAATAATCCTGTCCAGACTGCAAAATATACATTGCCGGGTGAGGGCCGGGCTCTGTATGTGGACAATTCGCTGGCCGCCGCAGTGGTTGCGTATGGC
>CAYNUX010000540.1:0-2690 GCA_964400115.1 uncultured Cytophagia bacterium | reverse complement strand
AAGAGGTCGTCCAGGTTATTTCTGTGCCTGAAAAAGTAAAGGCACGGTATCTAACTATTATCGTTGGCAGTGGTCCTACTTTGACGCGCTATGAAATGCAATTAAATACTGAAAAATTTCGTCCGTATGATTTTACTCATCTCTTGAGGCTATTAAAAGAACGACGACAAAATAATCGTTTATATATACAGCTCCGGGAACGCGACGGAGGGTTGGTCGTGCATGGTCAAGAACTGACCAGTTTACCCCCTTCTGTGCGAGATGTGATGGATTCCCGGCGGGCTTCCGGCGAAGCACGTGCTTTGTCTGATCGGTTATTGGATGAAATGAATATTCCGGTAGATGCAATGGTGCAGGGAGCCAAAAAGTTGATTGTACGAATTAACCAGCCGCAAAAAGCGACTATGCCCGAGTCTGACCAACAACAAGGTGATACAGTTTTTTATATCCAATCGAATTGAACGGAACACTGATTATGCGAAAATTTCTATGTTTTATACTCTTTGGATTCTTTTTGTTTCAAACAGCTGACGTATATGCAATAAAATCTCGAAAACAAACCCACCAGTCCTTTCAGGATTTTGAACGCGGAAAGACGGTAAATGTCTCGATTTTAAAAGATGGACAACTCAGTCCCGCTCCTTTGACTGCTTCTCTACTGGAAAGCAATGATCCGTTTATTTGGGATGCTGTAAGAGATGATAAAGGCAACCTGTATGTTGGTACCGGAAATGAAGGCCGGGTCTACAGGGTATCAGCCGATGGAGACAGCACACTATATTTCGATGCTCAAGAGCTACAAATATTTGCCCTGGTGATTGATCCGCAAGATCGTTTATTCGCAGCGACCTCACCTGACGGGAAGGTATACCAGCTAACAGGCGAAAATGAGTCTAAAATCTATTTTGAACCCGGACAAAAATATATTTGGGATATGGTGACCGATGATCAGGGCAATCTGTATGTTGCAACGGGAGATTCGGCACGTATTTATAGAATTTCCAACGATGGCGAGTCCAGGGTTTATTATGCAAGTGACCAAACACATATACGCTGCTTAAATATGGGCTCAGATCAGACCCTGTATGCGGGTACCAGTGGCAGCGGTTATGTCATGCGGTTTGATAAAAATCAAGATGCTTTTGTGGTGTTTGACACACAAATGGAAGAAGTTCACGATATTGTGACATATGGTCGAGAGATCTATGCCGCTGCATTTGGCGAAATTTCAAGACGTGCTGCTACCATTCGCAAGAGCAGCCGTGATGCCAGGGAAGAAGATTTGGATAATGAATCCATGGAAATAACCCTAAGACCACAATCTATTCTTCCTCCTGCAGCACTTGTTCCTGCTCAAACCCAAACAAGGTTATACCGGATCGATCAATTGGGCCAGGCTGTCGATATTTGGAGTTTGGGTGAAGAATCGATTCAGTCCCTCATGGTGAGTGAAAAAGGACAAATCTGGGTTGGAGCAGGGGAAAATACGGGTAAACTTTATCGCATCGACAGAGATGGCGAGCTTTCACTCATTCTTACCGCAGATGAATCGCAGATTACCCATCTGATGTCCTCTGATCAAGGCACTATTTTTATGGCCACTTCGAATATGGCCCGATTGTATAAAGTGGGCCCGATGTTGGCCAAACAGGCGGAATTTGAATCAGAATCTATTGATGCAGGTGAACTCTCTCAATGGGGTAATTTAGACTATTTCGGTGATAATTTGGAAAATAATATACATTTTTTTACACGATCGGGTAACACGGAACAACCTGGCAAAATGTGGTCTGGCTGGACGCCCGTTCAAAAAGAAAAAAATGTATATCGAATCAAGAGTCCGGCTTCTCGTTTTCTGCAATGGCAATGTCAATTCGATACACCCGAGAATGGGATTCCGGCCGTAAACAAAGTTGCGGTTTCCTATATCCAAAAGAATCTGCCTCCTCAAATCAGTACTGTGGTGGTTCATTCACCGGACCAAACCTATAAACTGGCTGATATTATCGATCAGGAAACAGCCTGGGCGCCAGTCAAACAAAGAGGCGGACTGGTCTATCCGAAAAGCTTGCCTTCTCCGGTGACCAAAGAAGGGTATCGAAGTGCAGACTGGATTTTTGATGATCCCAACTCTGATGTCATACAATTCAAGATTCAATATAAGCTCGCAGCTACCGGTAGCTGGAATATTTTAGCGGACCATTTTCCACTCAATGTCTATACATGGGATAGCTCGCAAATGCCGGACGGGGAATATCAGTTACGGATTACAGCGAGCGATCACCTCTCAAATCATCCGGACCAGGCTTTGACTCGTTCAAAAGAGAGTGACACGTTTATTATTGACAATTCCGGGCCATCACTTTTAGAGTTTAGCGTTTCAGGAAATGTCGTAACCTTTAGTCTTTTGGATGACTGGAATCCTATTGAAAATGCCAATATTAGCTATAATTCCATGGGCTGGAAGACAATTTTCCCGGAAGATGAGATTTTTGATAGTAAACAAGAATTTTTTAGTGTTGAATTGCCCGATTCTCTGGTAGGCAAAATGAATTTTATTGCAATAAAAACAAAAGATGAGTTTGGGAATATCAGCGTTATACAAAAAACTACTCGGGGTAAATAATGCACCAAACAGTTTGGGATCAAATAAAATTATTTATTAAAGACAAAGATTCTTTTCTTGTCAC
>CAYNUX010000539.1:0-2693 GCA_964400115.1 uncultured Cytophagia bacterium | reverse complement strand
GTTGAGAAAAATAAACGAGATGTTAACAAGATGAACTGATAAAAATTTAATCCATTCGGCTGCGCCATTCCTTTTCGGAATGGCGATGATTATTCATCGGCAATTGAATAATTGGTTGTTTATCACTGGTTTTGGTTGGATTACGGATCTGATATTATATTTCAATAATGTTACCTCTTTCTGTATGTGTCTGCCACCTCAGAAGTCAGCGATGCGTGTTAGCGCATTCGCTATCCTGTCTTATTAGCAGAGATATCCTTGAGACCGCCAGACACATACTTGTGCAGAATACTGGAGACCAGGGACTGATAGGAAAGCCCCTCCTCAAGCGCCCGTCGCTGAAGCGCCTCCAGATCCCGGCTGGAGATACGGATATTAATCTGCTTGTCTTTCTTGAATGTTGCCTCTGCCATTTGAGCAAGGTAATCCCGACGGTTAGCGTCCATGTCCGATTTAAACTTCCCGGACTCGTATGCCTCAAGCAGCTCTTGCTCTTCAGAATCTAATTTGGTCTTGGCCATACTAACTCCTTAAAAATTTCTTGGTGGCCTTGCGACTGGGGATAATCGTCTTGAGAAAAAATTCCCGCTCATTCTCAACGTAGGGCCCCAGCCAGGCGTAATCATCAATCCGAACCACAAACAGACGCTGATTCGGGTACTTGTCCATGTTGGGATGAGGTCCATCATCAAGCAAAGCACCAGATTGAAGGGCAAACAGGACGTCTTCGAAGAAAACCCCGCGCTCGCTCATCAACTGCTGGTTCTTTTCCGCATTCCAGTTAATTTGCTTCATGAGATGAGTCTATCAGAGTGTGTGTCTATTGGCATATTGCTAACGTCATTTTCACAATTGCCGGCTTTTTGGCGTCCTGTGCAAAAAGTTGTTCTGTACCGTTAATGGAAAATTTTTATTCGGCTTTCTGAAAAACACGACTACCACTTCCGTGTGTTTCTGTTTTGTTATGTATTTTGTCCATTTGATGCTCAAAAGCAGAAAGTTGCTCAACTGGTTGCTTTAAATGGTTTTGGTTGAGTGCATTTTGATAAGAATAAATTCTCTTTCCATCGAAAAAGAAAATTGCTTTATTTCTAAATTGTTCCATATTTGAATCGCGATAGAAGACGATTTCGAATATTGATGCAACAATTATATCAACCTTACCCTCATAGGCATTAAATAGGCTTATAAGTTGCTATTCCTTTTTTCCTATCGATTCGTTTGGTTTTACCACTGATTTAAATATCCAATTTTCCCCAGGTGAGTCTAAGATAGAAGAAGCTGCAGATCTTTCAACGACATATTTGTTTAATTTACAGTAAAAATCGAAAGATTTAAAGTTTACTGACAAATTAACAACAGGTATTGGTGATTTGTTCTTCAGATAGAATTCTAATGCTTTTTTATCTGTAGAACGTACCAAGTAATAGTCCAAAACTGGATCAATATGAAGTTTGTTTAATTTGTTCTCAAAACTAAATGATCTAATGCTAAATCCAATACTTACGATAAGACTGATTATTGAAATAATAAATGCAAATATACCTAATTTTTTATCTGTGAAAAATTCAGTACTCATAATCTTTTGTCATATATTGGTACAAACCATTCATTCTGCATCAAAATTGACGCAGAACTAAATAACTAATATCTGTCATTTGCTCTCGGTATTAGCCATTTCACACTTTTTGTTTCTTTTAAAACATCCTGGTGGAAATAATCATCCAAAATGTCGAGGCCGATATTACTATTTTCAGATCAATTTCACAATGGCAAAACTTATATCAAGCGGACATACAAACGTCAATATGTGGAAATAATCACCATTTTGTGATAGGGGGGATGAATAATGGAAAATACAAAAAGCACAGGCCGCCGGCTAACCTGGACGCTGCCGGCCCCAAAAACCCAGGAGAAACAACCCCCATGGGCCTATTTTTTGACAAGCGCGACTATCAGCTGCTCAACATCGTCAACGAGGTGCGCTCCCGGAAAAGCCCCCTGTTGCACGCCAAAAAGGTATTTTATCCTTATTTCCACCCCCACGGGATCAAGGAAATGTCTGAATCCAAGGGCCTGCGCATCGCCTATGCGGTGGTGTACCTGCTGGCGTCCCTGGAAGCCGGTAAAATCGACGACCGCCTCGTGGCCCTCCGCACCCTGCGGGACGAAGTTCTGAGCGTACCCGAATCCCCCTTCATCAAAAACACGGCCAGGGTCCTTCTGGAGGTCATGAAAGAGCTGGTCCGGTCCCGCGGGGACAAGCGCCGTCAGCTCGAACTTGCCCATGATTTCAGGACGGCCGCCGCCGGAAAGCCCCGCACCATCCGCGCCCTCCTGCGCCGCTATCACCTGCTCGAACTCCCCGAAGAATGGAACCAGATCGTGTTCGACGACCACGTCCACGATGTCAACACCAAGGGCCGCAAATCTCCCACCCACCTGATCATGGACGCCTGGATCAAAGGCATCCGCCGCCTCCGGGTGATCCATTACAACTACATCAACCACCGGTCGGCGTCCGAACTGCTCGAGGCGGCCCAGATCATGGGCATCGACGTGCGCATCGGCATTGAATACCCGACGCGCCACCGGGACAAATACGCGCACCTGATCTGGGTGCCCCGTGATTTTTCCGACCCCCAGGCCTTTCTGCTCTTTCTGGAAGAGCCGGCCGCGGCAAAGATGATGGC
>CAYNUX010000538.1:0-2700 GCA_964400115.1 uncultured Cytophagia bacterium | reverse complement strand
TCATTATTTTTACACCTCTGGTCGTTGCACTCTTTGGTTTCCTGCGGAGGCGCAACAAAGAACCCTCGACCCCCATGAAAATCGGACTCGGTCTCTTTATCACAGCCATGTCCATGCTGATCATGGTGGCTGCAGCTGCTGTATCGGGAAGCGGACTCACCAAAGCCTCGGTGGGATGGTTATTTGGTGTTTATGGTGTCATCACCATCGGAGAGTTGTTTCTGAGTCCGATGGGACTCTCGCTGGTCTCCAAACTGAGCCCCAAACGTATCGCTGCCCTCATGATGGGCGGATGGTTCCTGTCCACTGCCATTGGTAACAAGTTGTCCGGTGTCTTGTCGGGGCTCTGGACATCCTTTGACAACAAAGCTTACTTTTTTCTCACCAATACCGGCCTGACCATGATCGCGGTCATTGCCATTTTCAGCATGATGCCCTGGCTCAAAAGAGTGGTTGCCGAGCATACAAAACTCGATCAGTGATTCGATAGAAAATGTAAACCTCCCCGGGAGAGCATTTTTTGCACTCCCGGGATTTTTTTATGGAGATTGTATTCATGACCAGACGTGAAAGATTGATGGCAACCCTGAAAGGGGAGCCCGTTGATCGTCCGCCTGTTTCTTTTTATGAAATCAATGGTCTGGATGAACAACCGCACGATCCGGATCCTTTTAATATCTATAATCACCCGTCCTGGAAACCATTGATCGAGCTGGCCAGGGAAAAAAGCGATAGAATCGTCATGCGGGGTGCAGTCTTTAATTCGGTCCAGCCTGATCCGGTAGAGGATTTGGCAGATTCTGAAACGATTCTACGTGACAACCGATCCTTTACCGTACACCGGATTCGTATAAACCATCACCGGGTGCTGACCATGCAAACCCGCAGAGATATGGATGTCAATACCATATGGACCACAGAGCACCTGATAAAAACCAAGGAGGATCTGGAAGCTTTTCTCAAACTCCCTCCTGTTCACCCCCATGACGAGGCAGACAAAGCTTCTGTCCTAAAAGCAGAGGCCGAACTCGGTGATTCGGGAATTGTGATGATGGATACGCCGGATCCGCTCTGTCTGGCTGCATCATTGTTCGATCTCGGAACGTTTACGATTTTGGCTCTGACAGAGCAGAACCTGTTTCATCGACTGCTGGAAAGATTTGCCGAGTTTTTATATCCGGCGATTCAAAAGGCTGCCCGGGAGTTGCCAGGACGATTGTGGCGAATCTATGGGCCGGAATACGCTTCTCCCCCCTATCTGCCGCCGCATTTGTTCCGGGATTATGTGTGCCGCTATGATCAGCCCATTGTCGATACAATCAAGCAGCACGGAGGGTATGCGCGAATTCATTCGCATGGCAATCTCAACGCCATTCTGGATCACATTGCCTCCATGAATGTCGATGGTCTGGATCCCATCGAACCTCCCCCTCAGGGAGATGTTCAGCTCGATTATGTTCGGAAACATTATGGCAAAGATTGGGTTTTGTTTGGCAATTTGCAAATCAGCGATCTCGAAAATCTCCCGACCGAACAATTTGCCGTAAAGGTGAGACAGGCACTGAACGAGGGAACGCGTTATCCCGGAAGAGGATTCGTACTCATGCCAACGGCTTGCCCATATGGTAGACAATTGGAATCTTTGACTCTTGATAATTATATCAAAATGATCGATATTATAGAAAAGGGATTTTGATCGTTCAACCCGGATCATGTTTGCAAAAAGGAGATAAAGTGAAAACCAGTCACCGGATGTTTTTCTTTATTCTGGCCAGTATTGGAACAATAATTATCTATTCACAAGCACTTTGTGGTTCTGTTTGTTTGATGACAAACCCGTCGCCAAATACAAAATGTAAAACAACGGATGAAATATCATGGCTAAATCCCCCGGCGCAAAAGGAACTCTATCAAAGCACCAGAACCCGTTACGATGATCTGATCAACGATCCTTCATTTAGCCGGGGTATATGGACAACCGGTGATGCCCATTTTCAACTCGACTCGACCGAGCCGCAGACTGTCGAAATATTTATGCTGGCAGATGATGGGGGCTTGCACGGTTTTACCTTATTGGAGAATGGTGTGCCCATCGATACCTTACAGGGGCTTACCTTTGATAAAGTGCGTTTGCGCCCCAAAGGGATCCGTACGATCAATCTGTTGGGAATTGTAACGGGAAAGAGCAAAATAACGGTCAAGACCACATCGCCAAGATGGGTGATGAGTGCCATCCGCATGACACCCCAAAAGGAATTCGAAACCCAACGGGTTCCCGAATATCTTGAACGGGCCAGAAAATTCGAGGATCCCTTTTTTGAAGGCAGATTGACCGGCAGGCAACGACCCATGGATCAACTCTGGTCCAGATTGATGTTATCCGAAATCCCAAAGATTCGCAAAGAAGCTCTGTTAGGCGCCACAAGAACAGCTTACTGGTATGCGGTTGAAAACCACGAACCTCTTGATATTCAAAAAACCAACATGCTCCTGTCAGCACTGGCCACAGAAATGCCAGATCATCCGATCGCACGCCAGATGATTTCGGCATCATATCTCAATCAAAATCTGGGCAATTCAAGGTATGATGCCATGGGCCAGCACTTGCGAAACGAGTTTCCCCCTGTGCCATGGACCATCGATCTCTTTGCTGCCCCGGAAAATGCTCCGGCATGGGCGGTTGCACAGCGCCGGGTGTCT
>CAYNUX010000537.1:0-2724 GCA_964400115.1 uncultured Cytophagia bacterium | reverse complement strand
AACCGGGCAATGGAACATTATAAGGAAGCCGAAACGTTGAGCAGGGAGATCGAAGATGCTACCGGCCGGGCCCAGGCCTATATGAAAATAGCAAAAATCTATGAAATCCAAAACAATCCCGCTGAGGCACTTGCCAATCTAAAACTGGCCGAGGAGGCTGTGCCCGGTTCTTCATTTATTTTCCTTGAGGAAATATATTTTGCAATCGCAAAAGCCTATGAACAACTTGGTGATTACAGGAATGCTTTTTTTAATATGGAGCTTTATGGAGAGGTAAAAGATTTGGTGACGAAAGCCGAGAACCTTGAAAAAGTTACAACCCTTACAAATCGCCTGGAATTTGAAAACCGGCAGGCCCTGCAGCGCGAAAGCCAGGAAAAAATGATCCAGCTTAAACAAGTTGAAATCAACAGGCAAAAAATCGTTCGCAATTTCATCCTTTTTGGAATGTTTGTAATCTTCGTGATGGCAGTGATTTTCTATGTAAGGTTTATTGAAAAAAATAAACTGAATAAAAAATTGAACCAGGCTTTAACCAATTTAAAATCCATCCAGGCACAACTAATCCATGCTGAAAAAATGGCCTCGCTTGGCGAACTAACAGCCGGTGTTGCGCATGAAATTCAAAACCCATTGAATTTTGTAAATAACTTTTCTGAGGTAAATGCTGAGCTGATAGCGGAATTGAAAGAAGAACTCGAAGCTGGTAATTTTGATGAGGCCAAGGCAATTGCCGATGACATTGCGCTGAATGAGCGCAAAATCAAGCATCATGGTTCGCGTGCCGATGCCATCGTACGTGGAATGCTGCAGCACAGCAGAAGCAGCGGTGAGGAAAAAACTGCTACAAACCTTAACAGCCTGGCTGATGAATACCTGCGTCTTTCGTTTCATGGAATGCGTGCAAAAGATAAAAGCTTTCAATCAGATTTTGTAACAGACTTTGATGAAAGCCTCCCCAAAGTAAATGTAATAGCCCAGGATTTCGGAAGGGTGTTGTTGAACCTCATCAATAATGCTTTTTATGCTGTTTATAAAAAGCGGCAATCTGAGGGGCCGGGCTTTAAACCGGTTGTTAAAATAAAAACAAGTCGCTTGGACGATCATCGGGCGGAAATCAGGATTATTGACAATGGTGATGGCATCCCTGAGAATATTGTAGAAAAAATCTTTCAGCCCTTTTTTACCACCAAGCCAACAGGTGAGGGAACCGGACTGGGCCTCAGTCTGAGTTACGACATCATCATCAAAGTTCATCAGGGGGAGCTGAAAGTAAACACCACTGAGGGAAAAGGAACAGAATTTATAATAACACTAAAAATATAGCAGATATGAAAATATTGGTAGTGGATGATGAGCCGGATCTTGAGATGCTCATCAAGCAAAAGTTCAGAAAAAAAATCAGGGAGAAGCAATACGAATTCCTGTTTGTCCAACATGGAAAACAGGCCCTGGAGGTGCTGGATGAACACCAGGATGTGGATATTGTGCTGAGTGATATCAATATGCCTGTGATGGATGGGCTTACCTTGTTGGGCGAACTTAACGAAACACATCATTTGTTGAAATCGGTCATTGTTTCGGCCTATGGTGATATGGAGAATATCCGGACCGCCATGAACCGCGGGGCATTCGATTTCGTGACCAAACCTATAAATTTCTTCGATCTGGAACTTACCATAGAGAAAACCTTTAACCATGTGAGGCAATTGCGCGAAACACTAAAAGCCGTCAAGGAAAACAATATCCTAAAAATGTACGTTGACGAGACCGTGCTCAACTTCATGGATTCAAAAACTTATGAAAGTTCGCTCATGGCCAGTGAGTCCACTGAAGCCAGCGTTGTATTTGTCGATATCTGCGGTTTTACGGCCATCAGCGAAACTGAGCCGCCCGACCTGGTCGTTAAGCTCCTGAACAATTACTTCGAAATTATGGTACAAGAGATAATCGACCAGGGCGGGTTTATCGACAAGTTCATCGGCGATGCCATCATGGCCGTATTCCGCGGCGACCATCACCTCGACCGTGCCATCGATGCCTGCCTGGCCATGCGGAACGAGATTGCAAAGCAGCCTATCATAGCCGAGCATGTGAAATACAAGCCCAATGTATCGATAGGCATTAACAGCGGTGAACTTGTTTCCGGCAATATCGGTTCCGAAAGCCTGAAGCGCCTCGATTATACCGTTATAGGAGATGTTGTCAACACCGCCTCCAGGCTCGAATCTGCCGCCAGTCCCGGTCAGATCCTGATCAGCGAGGAGTCATACGGGAAGGTAAAGGAATTCTTCCAATGCGAGAAAGTAGGCGAGATCAACATGAAGAACAAGGCAGAGCCGATGGTGATCTATAAGGTGATTGAGTAGAGTTGAGAGCTTAGTGTTGAGTTTTGAGTGTTTGATGTATTATTGTCAGATTGCTTTTTAGGTGCTGGGTGCTGGGAAATTTAAAAATTGACAATTGACAGCTGACATACGACAATTTATAGCCCCTCCCCCGGCCCAAACAGGGAGGGGAGGATTTGGTATGATCCGAGATCATCCGCTAAATCCGTTTCATCTGTGTTCTATTTCTTTGGTATGGGTTGTGAGGTATGAGGTTCGGGGAGTTCTTTGCGGGCTGTACGTTGAAACTATTAGGATGACAGGGGGGCGATTCATGCCCCGCCATTTAACATATCATTAACAAATTCACAATCAGCAACATCTTACCTTTGAAGCT
>CAYNUX010000536.1:0-2726 GCA_964400115.1 uncultured Cytophagia bacterium | reverse complement strand
AATTTTCTCGTCTGGTAGCAAAATTTCTGTATCGAATATAGGCTTTCTCCTCCTGATCCGTGATATTGTTGATCTGCGCTATCAATTTAATACCTGTGTAAAGTTGCTGCTGCAGGACAAGGTCCCAGCGGATAAATGCATCATCGATTCCATCATTTTCTTTTGCCTGTTTGACACTCTCAAGTGCATCATCCTGGTATATCATAGAAAGACGACCCGAAAATCCGCTCTTTTCATACCCTACCGTCAAATTGGCGATTTTATCCGCCTGCCCAATCATTCTTCCTGTTCGCGCTGTATCGATGGCAGTGGTTACCACATACGGAGGAACCGACAGATATTTTGTCCTGTAAATGGTGTAAGGATAATGTGTTTCGGATTTGATGGTGGAATTGTGCCAAAACCTCTTTGACACTTGCATCGCGGAAACGAATTTCATAATGTATCCAGTCCAGATATTCTTGCACATCCACCATGCTGGGCTTTGCAGGGGCTCCTTTTTTAGCAAGTGAACTGTGATACCCTTTTGTAAGAATAGCCGGGTCATTCTCGTTGGATTCTGCATGGCCCAACGAAACTTTGCCTTGCACAACCGCAACTGAGACAGACGGATTTTCATTCCAGGCCCTGACATTGAATTGGGTGCCGAGGACGTGAATCTCTGCGTGGTTGGCAATGACCCGGAAAGGACGGTCTTTGTCGTGGGTCACATCAAAAAAGGCTTCGCCTTTTAAAAAGACCTTACGAAAATCTGCAAAAACGTTCGGGTATCTTAATTCACTTCCGGCATCCAGGAGTATACTGGTACCGTCCGGCAACTCTACCCTGGAGCGTTCGCCATGTGCAACCCGGATGGTTTTGTATTGGACACCCTGCTCGCTCTCATTGTGGTTAATCCATGACATTCCATCCATTAAATAAAAAGAGCCAACGAGAATGGCCAGACTCACAAGAGCTAACTTTAGTTTCCCTGCGCCCCCTGCCCAGGCAGGCTGATGTAATGGCTTGGAAATCTTTTTCTTTTGGGTCGATTTGGCTTTTCGCTGCTCAGCCACAAGGTCTGCTTTGGCCTTGGATTTCACGAGCAACCACTTTTCATCCAGATTTTTGATTTGAATATCTTTGTTTTCGGCTTGCCATATTGCCTTGAATGTACTCATAAATTGAGCAAAATTGAGGTCTCTTTGTAATCGGTTTTCGATTTTTTGTTTTGCTTTCTCAGAACAAGTGCCGGATAAATAACGGACCAG
This sequence comes from uncultured Cytophagia bacterium, assembly GCA_964400115.1. GTDB lineage: Bacteria > Zhuqueibacterota > Zhuqueibacteria > Residuimicrobiales > Oceaniaggregativiventaceae > Oceaniaggregativivens. The sequence goes on along the minus strand of CAYNUX010000536.1, from coordinate 1,476 downwards.
CTGTTTATCTGAAATACGTTTGAACATCTTTATCTCCGAATCATCGGCATACGAGTGTAACTAGGCTTGTTTAAATGTAATACATCTATGCCGGGTGAAACCCTACCCGTTTAAAAAAAATATGTTGGGAATGAAATATATCGAGATGATGGTAAAGCTTTACAACAAAATAATGAGAAAGGAGGAAAGCTGCTTGCGAAGTAACTTGAATGCACGTGTCATCTACTTTTCCACTGCTTTTACAGTAACCCCCTGAATGCGGGCAATTTCTTTGTAGGTCAAATGCTCAAAACGATTCATGCAAAAGATTTTTCTGCATTTTTCCGGTAGATTGGCGATGGAGGAATTGATTGTTTCTGCCAGTTCACTGTCTTGAACCACCCGGTCAGGAGAATGAAAATCAATTTGAATGGATATCTGAGAGAATATGTGATCCTGCCGCACTTTCATGTTTCTGCAGATTCAATGCTTGATTTTTGACAGCCGTAAACAAATACGTTTTTAAATTTTTGTGTTTGTTCAGCCGTTTCCGGTGTTGCCATATGCGATACATGACATTCTGTACAATATCTTCAGCTTTGTCCTGGCTGCCGGTATACTGGAGCGCAAATCGGGTCAACGGTTTATAAAAGGTGCGAAAGATCTTTTCAAAAGCATCGATATCACCCAATTTGAGCTTTTGGATGACATCTGGATGTATGTGGTGGTCTTGCATAAATTAAAATAGTACAACTGGAAACCATTTTTTTCAAGTGATTAAAACGTCAATATCTTTTTTATAACGGTTGGCATTTAAACATGTTACCTGATAACCTCATCGTTATTCAATGACCCTGCTTTTTCTGCTTGCCCTTTCCTGACGATTTGCTATATTTCTATAACCACTATTTGAGAAATTGGAGAGAAAAGATATGGAAAAGATCAGACGACGTGACTTTATGCGCCTCGCCTGCGTGAGTGCAGGTGCGCTGTTTTTAGGTGCGAATTGTAGTGCTGAAAAAAAGAAACCAAACATTGTTTTTATTCTAGCCGACGATCAGGGCTGGAAACAGGTGGGTTGCTATGGCAGCGACTATTATGAAACCCCCCATATCGACAAACTGGCGACCCAGGGCATGCTCTTTACCGATGCCTATGCTGCCTGTCCGGTTTGCTCACCCACCCGTGCCAGTATCATGACCGGAAAATACCCAGCCCGTCTGCACTTGACCGATTTTATTGCCGGTGGCGATCCGCCGGAAAACAGCCGGCTGCTTCATCCGGACTGGACAAAATACTTGTCGCTGGACGAGATCACCATTGCCGAGGCCCTGAAAAAAGAGGGCTATGTGACGGCCAGTTTTGGCAAATGGCATCTCAGCAAAGAAAAAATGCCGCCGGAAAGCTTGCCTTATAATCCGAATAAACAGGGGTTTGATGAATCTTTTGTGACCTATAAACCGTCAGGGGGGATGGCGCAGGAATGGCAAACCCCGG
>CAYNUX010000535.1:0-2732 GCA_964400115.1 uncultured Cytophagia bacterium | reverse complement strand
TGGGACAACCGTTTGAACCCATTCCCCAGCTCCTGGCTGTGGCCGAATATATCACCAAAACGTTGGCGATATGCATGACATGCGGTAACCCGGCTAACCGGACACAACGCCTATCTCATGATACCAACCGGGTCATTGTCGGCACCCATGATATCTATGAGGCCCGTTGCAGGGTTTGCCATACGGTTCCGCAAGAAGAAAAAGGATCAAACTGATCGAATCTCGAACAAGGCCTGACAAACGCCCTGGCACTATGGCATGTAACCGTGATGCATTCAATTCCATTTGCTTGTCATGACCTGTTTGTTGTGAGATATCTTGTAAACTAGACAATCAACCATAAAATCCCGAGGGACCGCTATGCGCTTTATCGGAATCATCGGCATTTTAGCCTTGCTGGCCATTGGAGTGATCTTTTCCACCAATCGCAAAGCCATCAAAGTAAGAACTGTTGTGTGGGGGCTATCTTTACAACTCTTGTTTGCGGCAATTATCCTGGGCAAACTTTGGCTGTCCTGGCTTGGAATGTATCTTTTTTTCAGCCTGATTTTGATCTATATCTTTCAATCACAGATCATCACAACCCCTGAAACCGGCCGCAAAATCGGCAAAGCCATGCTCTACCTGCTGGCAGGAGCATTCATCACCCTCATCGGATATTTGACGAGTTCAGTGGGTATCGCTGTAGCCGCTTTTTTTATCATCCTAATCATCGCGATTGTTCTCAACCTGTTGAAAAAATCATTTTACAATGGTTATTTTTTCGCATTATTGATGCAATATGGTCTCGGCATCCTGTTTCAAAACCGCATCGCAGGCCGAGACATTTTCCGCGTTCTGGCAGATAGAGTCGACTCTTTTCTAAAGCTCTCGGATCTGGGCAGTATCTTTTTATTTGGCAACCTGGCCAAACCCGAATACTTTGATGAATTTGGCTTCCAGTTTGCTTTTTCCGTCCTGCCGACCATTATCTTTTTCTCTGCGGTCATGTCCATTCTCTATTATCTCGGCGTGATGCAAGTGTTGGTACAGATGATGGCGCGCTTTATGCGCTGGACGCTCAGGACATCCGGCGCCGAGACCCTCTCGTGTTCTGCCAATGTCTTTGTCGGCCAAACCGAAGCGCCACTCCTGGTACGGCCCTTTCTCGAAGAAATGACACCATCAGAACTGCACGCCATCATGGTGGGAGGCTTTGCCACCATTGCCGGCGGGGTACTGGCCGGATATATCCGCATGGGCGTGGATGCCGGCCATCTTATCGCCGCCAGTGTCATGTCTGCACCGGCGGCACTGGTCATGGCCAAAATATTCTATCCCGAAACCGAGCCGTCCAAAACAGCCGGCGAGGTCACCATCCATACCACGCAAAAAGCCTCCAATCTTCTCGATGCCACGGTTAGCGGCGTCACAGATGGACTGAAACTTGCGGTCAATGTGGGCGCCATGTTGCTGGCCTTTATCGCCCTGATCGGACTCGTCGATGCCATACTGGGCTATTTCGACCAAATCATAGACGGGCGCTGGCTGGGGGGGGTTATAGGACCCCACGGAGAGTTTCAGGGCATATTTCCCGGTAGCCTAAAGACCTTTTTTGGCACTCTGTTCTCTCCCCTGGCCTTTATCATGGGGGTGCCGTGGAAAGATGCCATGAATGTCGGTAACCTGCTGGGCATGAAAGTGGCGGTCAATGAATTTGTGGCCTATGCCGAGCTGGGCTCACAAATCCAGGATGCCAACCTGTCGCCCAAGGCCATCACCATCGCCACTTATGCCTTGTGCGGGTTTGCCAACTTTGCATCTATCGGCATTCAAATCGGCGGCATCAGCGCCCTGGCACCGTCACGACGATCGGCGTTATCCAAAGTCGCTCTGCGAGCCATGTTTGCCGGCGCCCTTGCCTCCTGGCTCACCGCCACGGTTGCAGGGATTCTCGTATATTGATAAACTCTTTAGGACTCTCAATAGTTTGATTTTTGTCCTCTGTACATCCCTCAATCCCGTTCCCAGCTTCTGGCTGGGAACGCCACCGGTCGGCTCCGCCGACCGCCTTGGCAAACAATGTTCCCCCCCTTTCTGACAATAAATCGAAAAATTATTTATCCTATCCTTGAATTTTGTAGTTAATCGTTGTATCTTTTACTGTTATACAATTGGGGAATTCTATGCGACGGACAATGCTGTTGTTACTCTGCTCCACTCTATACGTATTCGCACAACCAAAAACGATTCCTTTTTCCGATAAAGGTGCCTGGAAAGCCGAGGTGGTGGATATTGGCCCAAATCAAGCTCTGACTTTTGATTACGTCGTCGATGACTTTGACCGCGATGGCAGTGATGAAATTGGTTTGCTGCGGCAGCACCCGGATGTGAGATTGGGTATAGCAGTGTACGAACAGGATGATAGAGATTATACCTTTGGGCAGCTTTTGGATCTTTTGCCTCCGGGAAATATGAATCAACTGGGTCAGCATCACCACTTTTTTCCTATACAAAATCACCCAATTTATCGCTACGCGCTTCTCTATACAAGCAAAGACAATACCTTGATCTACTTGCTCGATGGCCGATTTGCTATTACAACCATGCTAACCGCACCGCGGGGGCATGATCAAAGCGGGACCGGACAGTGGAATGGTTATGCAAGCTTTGTCGGCTTGTGGGATTACAATAAAGATGGCCGATTAGACGTGTGGGTGCGATTCAGTAGTGGTGCCGATGCCAAGCCCCGT
>CAYNUX010000534.1:0-2737 GCA_964400115.1 uncultured Cytophagia bacterium | reverse complement strand
GGCTTATCGGGAAGAGCTGATCGCGCTGGAGAGCCGGGAGGCGATTCGGGCGGCGAGATTTGCCCCAAAGAGGGGAGTTGGAGTTCCGGTTAGTAGATCAGCTAACCCCCGTAGCCCGGTGTTGGAATTTGATGCTCATGGTAATGAAATTGTTTATCGGACAATGTCAGAAGAGCACTTCGAAATACTCCAGCAAACAGGGCGCTTGCCGGGTACTGGCGAGACATCGCTTGCGCCGCTTGAAGTATTCTCAAGAGATTACGACGGTGTTTTGTTGCGTCTAACAACAAAACCGGGAACATTTGAGCAGCTCCAAGAAATTGGAATTGCAGCCAATAAACCCGCCTCCATAGCGTTTCCAGAAATGTCTACTCAAACAGGCAGGTGGAACCTTACAAATGCACGCTTTAAGGTAGAGGCTACTCGTCGTCTCGAAATAAATAATGGCCTTGGAATCATGAATACGCAGTTAGGTAGGGGGACTGCGCTAGATATATTTAACGACAACCTGATCTATTTTGAAAAGTTGCCAAAATAATGAATGCTTTAAATCTACTGAATGTAAAGGAAGCTGACAGGCCGATGAAATTGGTTTATCGACTTGAGGAAGATTTGAAAAAGGATAAAGAAAGAGTATTTTTGACACAAAATTTGACTTTGGATAAGTCGCGGCCTTTTATGGGGCTTAAAGGGACGTATGGTCTTTTTGCTTCGCGTGAATGGTGGGATAGTATTCGTGAAGGGAAAATGCCACTAATGTATTATTCCGGGGTTATTCTTCGAGCATATGTAACTGGTCAGGATCAGCGGGCTGTCAATAATATTATTGATCTAAAAATAGATGATGATTCTGTTCGTGCAGTTGGTATTTATGTAAATAATAAAGCAGATGCCAAGCTTTTTCGAGTTGGCTACAGGGCCTCTATAGTGTATGCTCTGGATGAATTAAAAAAGCAGCCTGGCCCTGATGGTGGCGTGAATTATTCCAAAGTTGCACTGGAAATGGCTGTTTCATTGCAGCCAGATGGATGATTGGTTAAAAATCTATTCATATAATTCCCAATAACTTAGAGTTGATATTGTAAGGAGTTTCAACTGGAAGTTGTTGTCTGGCTGCTTCCAGTTGGTTCTCTTCTATAAGAAAATAAATCTTCGGCGCCGTGGCAGTAATATCGGAAATCTTCTGAATCCATTCATTGATGTAAAGACCAACGGCTTCTTTAGAAAGGCCGATTTGGATAGAGCGGTATTCAAGTGGTTGTAAATGAAGATCCCGCTCGGGATCCCATTGAATACGAACAGGCGTGGCATTTTTAATTTTTTGCCATTCTTCTTTGTCTGCATAGTCCTTGGCTTGATGGCTTAACAGACTATGTTCCAACGCCCATTCAAATCCCTCTCGTGTAATATCGATTGCCAATATTCGTTCCTGGCCGGGTTTGGTTCCCCATCCGGATCTATACATCATCCACAGAAATGAAGGTTTAATCCATGTCATTCGCTCCATTTTGAATGGAGGAGAAATAAAAGTACCCGCTTTCAAGGCAGCATCAGCGATCTTGTCAGAATAAGCTTGATAAACCCGGATAGTGTTCTCAGTATATACAGCTCTAATCTGTCGATAAGGTGTGCTGTTCATATCTTCCTCGATTAATGGTATCGTCTGCCTCCTCGGGCTCCAGCCTCCTGATGGCACGTCGGGGTCTTCCGCTGCCTGCGGGGGCAGCCGGTCTGATTAATATGCCCACCCAGCCACCCTAAATGCGGAATGGCTGAGGTAAGGTATTCTATCTATTTTGAGGAGCAATCGTCTCTGTTTTTATCCCCGCCCATGCTCCAGGCTATCTCCAGCAGCTACGCGCACTCCGGTCGCCAAACCACTTCCAACAGCCCTGCGCATCTCCCACTCCGATAAGGCATTCTGTCTTACTGAATGCCGCCGCCCTTTTGAAAGGAATTGGGCCTAATCTTATTTTTAGCAGCTAAAGAAAAAACGCTACTCGTAATGATAGCGGCAGCTGATCACGGTCACCGTGTCGTTATTGACCCTATAGACTATCCGGTTTTCTTTGGTGATGCGCCGGGACCAGCAGCCCGACAGCTGAAACCTTAACCGCTCCGGCTTGCCGATCCTCTCTTCGGGATGCCGGCCGATGTCCGCGAGCAGTTTCCGGATGCCGGCCCTGCGTCACCCTGCCGCTTTGAGGTCGCTAACAGACCACCCTTCTTTCCCGCACTGGTTTTCGTAAAAAGAGCGGGCCGGATCGTCGGAGATCGGCAGCAGCTCGGTATAGTGCGACCATGATAATTTTCCAGACAGGGTCTGGAATTTTTTGTACCCTTTCTCCGGAACAGCAGTCGACAGGAGTGTCAGAACCGGTTTTATTTCGGATCAACAGGTCCAACTCAGGCATTTCCGCCCTTTTCAAAATTCTCCCACCACTTTTCCGCATCTTCCAGGCTTTCAAAATCGAAAATGGATTCACCGAATCGATCCAGAACATCCACCCCGGATTCATTTAGTTTGCGCTCTATCCCAGGCGGAAGAGAACCGAATCGTTTTTTCAGCTGTTTCAAAATAATCTGAGACTGACCGTTTTGAAACCCTTCCAGTCTTCCTTCCTGCCGCAATCTTTCCGCAATCGTCATGGCCACCCTCCTTGCATTTTCATCGCCCAGGGTATTCAGCCCCCGGTCAATATTCTCCCCCAGATCGTCTTCCCTGGCATGATAGGCA
>CAYNUX010000533.1:0-2739 GCA_964400115.1 uncultured Cytophagia bacterium | reverse complement strand
CAAAAAAGAAATTTCCAAATACCGAGGTCATTCTTTTGACTGCATTCGGCAGCATCGAAAACAGCGTACAGGCTATGAAGCTGGGTGCGTTTGATTATGTGACAAAACCTGTTGACAGCCAACATTTTTTGATGCTGGTGCAAAAAGCTTTGCAAAAAAAGATACAGCCAAAAACCAATGCCGGATTGCGACCGGCACAAAAACATGCTTTTAATTCAATTATCGGTCAATCCGATTCTCTCAATCGTGTGCTTTGGATGGTGAGCCAGGTCGCCGGAACAGAGAGTACGATCTTGATTTCCGGGGAAAGCGGAACCGGAAAAGAGCTGGTTGCCAAGGCCATTCATGCCAATAGCGTTCGTGCCGATCAGCCGATGATCAGTGTGAATTGCGGGGCCCTGTCAGAATCGCTTTTGGAAAGTGAGCTGTTCGGACATGTCAAAGGCGCTTTTACCGGCGCGGCTAAGGATCGTAAAGGATTATTCCAAGAAGCCAAAGGCGGCACTCTATTCCTCGATGAGATCGGTGAGATCTCGATGGCCACCCAGGTAAAGTTGTTGCGTGTGTTGCAGGGCGGAGAGATCCGCCGGCTCGGGGAAAGTCGTTCTGCTCAGGTGGATGTACGGGTCATCGCTGCAACAAACAAGGATTTGGAAAAGCAAGTCCGGGAAGGTCAATTTCGTGAAGACCTCTATTACCGGTTGAATGTCATTCCCATTCATATTCCCCCTCTTCGGGAGCGCAAAGAAGATATCCCTCTTTTGGGAACCTATTTTCTGAAAAAGTATTCCCAAAAGATGCTAAAGCCGACCCCGGAATTGTCAGAGCAGGCGCTGCAACGACTTGCCGAATGGGATTGGCCCGGCAATGTGCGGGAATTGGAAAATGTCATAGAACGCACCCTGGCCATCAACTATGCCTCAAAGCTGGAGCCCAGACATTTTCTGTTTGCTTCGAGCAAATCACTTTCCAAAAAGCCATCAGCTCCTTTTTGGGAGGGCAAAACGCTGGCCGATATTGAAAAACTCTCGATTTTAGAGACATTGCAGATCTACCAGGGCAATCAAAAAATGGTTGCGGAAAAGCTCGGGATCTCTACGACCACGCTGTGGCGTAAATTAAAGTCCTATGGTCTGGAAGAAAACTCGTTTTAATGTTTTAATTCCTGTTAGCGGTATACCTGCCGGATTCAATGACAACATTGAATCCGGTTTTTTTTGCCATTTCATTTTGCAATACTCCCTATTTCATTTTGCAAGGGTGGTTGCAAAATGAAAAAAGCCCGCCTTTCCCCTCTTTTTCTCTAATTACATATTATTCAAGTGGTTGCATTGTTTATTTTTGTTGTGGTGTTTTGGCATGATAGTTGATTTCTGTCGAACAGCATCATTGCAAGGCAAAGCAGGGGGCTAAACAGCGGCTGTAGCCGCATGAACGCAGCATTGAATATTACGAGGCAGCATGAAGCGAATACTTTTAGTCGATGACAACAAGAATTTCTTGTTCTCTCTTACGTTGGGGTTAAAGCGCAAAGGATATGTGGTCGAGTCGTGTACCAATGCCTTTAAGGCGCTGGAGCTTTTGGATGGTCAACCCTTTGATGTCCTGTTGACAGACCTGAAAATGGCTGACATGAACGGGCTCGAATTGGCTCACCGGGCCAATAGCCGCGATGAAAACCTCTCTATCATCCTCATGACTGCCTATGATATTAATGATTATAAAGATACCGGATGCATCGGATCAAAGATACAGCACTTGTCGAAACCGTTCGAATTGTCATTGCTTGTATCCATGTTGTCTTGGGGGGATCCAGTTTACTCACAATACACCGGGGCGTCAACCGTAAATGGAAAGTGAATCAGCCAAAGGAGGAGAACCCGGACCGTAGAAAGAAAAGCAATTCTCTAATCATTTCAAATCATTTAACCAAACAAACATTTGAGGAGCCGTAATGGGACAACAACAACTCTTATTACTCGTACTCGGCGCCATAATCGTCGGCCTGGCAATTGTCGTCGGAATCAATCTGTTCGGTGAAGGTGCCTTAAAAGCCAATGAAGACGCTGTCCGTCAGGATATCTTAACTATGATGGCTCGTGTAGAGGAGTATTATAGAAAGCCTGTTATGTTAGGTGGTGGTGGTAAAACTTTAGCGACATCACTTACTTTTGGCGACTTTGGTTACAAAAGTGCTGATGGCACAGCTAATACCACAACAGAATATGAAAATGAAAATGCAGTCTATACACTCACACCTACTGCAACAACAGTAAATATTAGTGGTGCCTGTAAGGAGGATGATAGAGTAACAGTAAGTTATACACTTACAGTGGGAACTAACGGAAACACTACAATTGCGGACGATAATGCCCCCACTTAATGAAAAAGGGCATTTGGGGCGGATTTCAATTAATCGAAATCCGCCATTTTTTATTTTCATTGAATTGAGCTAGATTATGTATGAATACCGATATGTGGGGTTAAATCTCGCCGGAAGGCCAGTCCAGGGGAGTCTGTTCGCCAAAAATGGCTGGGATCTGAAAAAACGCATCCAGGAATTCAAGCGCTCCAATAAAATCAGTATCACCCGCATCGAGAAAAAGCACCTCTTTATGTACAAGGTGCAAAAAGCGGGTGAGAAACCCATCAAAGGCGAACAACGCGCTTTTTCCCAGGCCGAGGTGCAGCGTGCATTGCACAATATGGGCTATCAGATCATCTATGTGCGCCGCAAAT
>CAYNUX010000532.1:0-2742 GCA_964400115.1 uncultured Cytophagia bacterium | reverse complement strand
CCCAAAACCATCTCCCTTGATCCTCAGAAAAACTTGAATATTTACATAAAACTTGTTTTTCACTACTCACATATTCTATTACACTGTTTGACTGTAATCTAAAATCGCCCCAATCTAAAGTCTCGCCAACGGCTAATTTTAGTTTTTTTTCTTTTTCTGGCTCTCTCTGTTTTCTACCTATTTTTGAACCCATAGTTTCATTACCAGTTTGGTTTCTGATCGAATGATTTGGATAGGGAATATTCTTTAATTCATAAAAGTCTATTAATCGCTCAATAACATTACTGGGTGTATCAAAACCAATTGCATGCGATTCTAACCGTTTATAAATAGAATCTGGTATTCTTATTACCGGTGCCATACTTGACTCCATATAATTTATTATGGCTCATTAATAGTAACAATGTAACACTTAAAAATAGAGTAGGCAAGTTAAATCTGAGATATTTTACTGCCACCCAAAAAATTAAAGGTCTCAGGAAACAGTATACCTGCTTTTGCCTGGCGTCTTGGTGGCTTTGTTGTTTGCTCGATCTTTTTGGAACTTTTCCTAGAATTTTGATTGGTTCGTTTGGTTCCAATTTGGAAAGATCCAACTGTTTATTTTGAACAGCAATATTAATTATTTTGATTTTATCTGCCAATCCATTACTTTTAAAACACCGAACGATCCCTTCAGATCTTTCAGCAAGTGATGCATCCTCTTACTTAAAAATTGGGAAAATATTTATGAGAACTCTGGTCAGCATCGGATTTATCACACTTTTCCTGTTGAGCTGCTCTACACAAAACTCTTTTATCGAACCGGAACAGCTCTTGTGCGAAGCAAAAAAAAATCCCATCGGACTCGCCACCTCCCAGCCCCGGTTTTCCTGGAAAAACGCGTTTCATGCCAACAACTCCCGGCAAACCGCCTATCAGATTCTCGTGGCCTCGTCTCCTGAGCAGCTCGGGCAGGAGACAGCAGACCTATGGAACTCTGGCAAGGTATCGGGCAAAAAATCGATCTGGGTGCCCTATGAGGGCAAGGCCCTGCAGTCCCGTTCAATAGGATTTTGGCAAGTGAGGGTATGGGATCAAAACGACACGCCCTCGGACTGGAGTGACATGCAGCACTTTACCGTCGGTTTGCTCGAACCCGGGGACTGGAAAGGCGATTATATCGCCATGAACTCGAACGACTCGGCCGCACAATCGCCCTTTTTCAGAAAGACCTTTAGTCTGGATAAAAACTATGACCACCTTTTTTTACATGTCAATTCGCTGGGCTATCACGAGCTCTATATCAACAACCAGCGCATCGGGGATGCGGTTCTGGCTCCGGCGGAATCGCAGTACGACAAACGGTCTTTTTCGCTGTCCTATGATGTGACCCTGTATCTCAAAAAAGGCAGGAATGCCATTGTGTTGCGGCTGGGATATGGCTGGTACCAGCATTTCAAGGGCAGAGCCCATGAGGGCCCCCTGGTCAAAGCCCAGCTGGCCGGCCTGAACGACGGCCAGTGGCACCCCCTGCTGCAAACCGATGACAGCTGGAAGACCCATATCAGCGAATATTCGATTTTGGATAACCTCAAATTCGGCGGGGAAATCCTCGATGCCAACCACATCCTGCCAGATTTTGCCGATCCGGATCTGGATGACAGCGATTGGCAACAGGCTGCCGTGATCGATGTTTACGATCATCTGGTGACCCCGCAGGTTGTTGAACTCAACCGCTATCAGGAGAAAATCCAGCCGAAAAAAATCCAGAACCTGGAAAACGATATGGTTTTGATCGACATGGGTAAAAACCTCACCGGTCATCTGACCCTCGATTTTCCGGCGCTACCAGCGGGTCATCAGGTCACGATACAATATGCCGATCACCTCCCCATGCAAAACAGAGAGCTGTTTGAACTGCAAACCTGGGATTCGGAATACACTCTGGAAGAGCGGGAAAACGACCGCTTTGATCGCCAGATGGATCAGTATATTTCTTCGGGCCAGGCAGGGACCTTTAGCAACAAATTCAACTATCGGGCATTCCGGTATGTGCGACTGTTGAACATGCCCCAGGTGATCGACAAAGCCTCGGTCAGCGCACAGCTTATTCACACCGATTTCAAAGAGGCAGCCGGATTTTCCTGCTCGGAACCGCTGTTGAATCAAATCCATGATCTCTTTGGCTATACCCTGAAATGTCTGACCCTCGGAGGGAAAATTGTCGATTGTCCCCATTATGAACGGCTGGGTTATGGCGGGGACGGCAACGCCAGCACGATCACGGCTCACACCCTTTTCGATCTTTCTCCGCTTTATACCACCTGGCTCACGCATTGGGCGGATTGCAACCAACCCGACGGCGACATGCCGCATACCGCCCCCACTTTTTGGAGTTCAGGCGGCGGTCCGTATTGGTGTGCGTTCATCATCAAGGCGTCCTGGCAAACCTGGTTGAATTATGGCGACAAACGGGTACTGGAGACGTTTTATCCGGTCATGCTGAACTGGCTCAAATATGTCGATAAACACTCGCCCAATGTTCTGCTGGAACCGTGGCCCAACACCGAAAACCGTAACTGGTATCTCGGGGACTGGGCGACTCCCAACGGCATCGACCAGACCGATCCGCGCTCCGTGGGCGTGGTCACCAATTGTGCCATCGTGGACAGCTATGACAAGATAATCAAAATAGCCCGGGTATTGAACAAGGATGAGGACGCCGAGAAATTTGCCGCCAAAAAAGCAACTCTCTCCCGG
>CAYNUX010000531.1:0-2757 GCA_964400115.1 uncultured Cytophagia bacterium | reverse complement strand
ATAATAGGTATCACCTGGCGCGGGACCGCGTTTTAAGCCCCCTTCAAAAACGACCCTCTCGCCATTGATGTAAAGCCAGTATTTTGAATCCACAGCAATCTTGGCTTTGGCCCAATAAGGTTTGTCAGGAATATATACTGCCTTGCGAAAACAGTACCATGAATTTGCAGCGGTACTATCTCTAGAGTCGGCTGTTATCCACAACGCCTGCCATTCCTGGGACAGGCCCGTTCCCGCTAGAGTCAGAAATAGCAATGCGAAACGAAGCATGTTGCCCCTTCCGTATATATCATAAATAGAATTTGTACAAATGACCTATAATCTGTGGGAGACTTGCATAAAATAATTTTCATTGCGCGGAAAACTTGTAAATACAATGATGGATATAGGGCTCACCGGGATTTAAAACCACAGAAGGAAATTGTGATTTATTGGGCGAATCCGGAAAACTTTGGGTTTCCAGACACAGTGAAGAGCGATAGGGATAAGCCACTCCATTCTTACCCATCTTTGATCCATCCAAAAAGTTCCCCGAGTAGAACTGCATACCAGACTGATTGGTCCAGACTTCCATAGTGCGGCCGGACTGTGGTTCGTACAACCGAGCGGCTAATGAAAGCTCGCTCTTTTTGTCAATAACCCAACAGTGATCATATCCTCCTCCACGTTCCAATTGCGGATAGGCCTGATCGATACGATCGCCGATTCGATGGGCGAGCGTGAAATCCATTGGTGTGTCTTTCACAGGTCTGATCTCGCCTGTTGGTATTAATCCTTCATCGACCGGCAAAAAGAATGCTCCATTGATCATCAATTCATGATCGAGAATGGAATCATTGGTGTGACCGGCAAGATTAAAGAAGGAATGATGTGTCAAATTAACAATTGTGGGTTGGTCAGTGCTGGCAAAATAATCGATTTTAAGTTCATTGCTATCGGTGAGGCTGTATGTTACCTTGATATTCAATGTACCGGGATAGCCCTCCTGACTATCTGGCGAGACATAACTCAATTCGAGCGCATCGGCACCCTGAATTCTGGTCTTGTGAGCTTGCCAGACAACCGAGTCAAACCCTCTTTTGCCGCCGTGCAGATGGTTTTCACCATTATTGGTGGCCAATGTGTACTCTGTACCGTTCAAAGAAAATTTCCCGTTCGCAATTCGGTTGCCATAACGGCCGATCAGGGCCCCAAAATAACCGGGGTGTTCGATATAGTCCTGAATATTGTCATAACCAGCCACAACATCTGCTATTTGTCCTGTACGGCCCGGAGCAAATAAAGAAACGACCCGACCTCCGTAATTGGTTATCTGCACAACCATGCCCTGATCATTCTCCAGAGTATACAGATCGATCGATTGGCCATTATGCTCTATTTGAAAATTTAAAGCATCAACCAGAGGCAGGGCTCGTTCTTTCTCACATCCTATGAGCAAGACCATCAACAGCAAGCCGATTCTAGTAAACGCACCTAGCATGATCACACCTCGTTCCATTAATAAGCATGTTGGGAAATGACAGAAATGGGTTTATGCATCATTTGATGGTAATCTTTTAACACACAATCATATAATACAATCAAAAAAGCGGAGATGCAAACAAAAGTATGGGAGAAAAAAAAGAGGCATCAAAAATATTTAAAAGCCTGGGGTTAATCAATTATTCAAACAGAGAACCATATTGAAAAGCTTTCAACAACCTTAATGATGCCCTGCATATTTCTATTTCTTGACAACACCTATCTTATAGGGTCCGCCTTGGGCGAGAGATTCATACCCAGACTCATCCCCGATAAGCAGTAAATTTTGGCTGGGTTCTTCGTGGATCCACGAGGCGAGAACCTGACCGGCAAAAATGGTATGATCACCGGTATCAATTTGCCCTACAAGCTTGCACTCGAAACTTGCAGCGCATTTTTGGATCAAAGGTGCCTTTATAAAGTTTCCCGGTTTTTTGCTAAACTGGCACAATTCCATCCGATCGGCTTCTTTATCCTGGGGGGTTCCACAGGTCAAAGTCTCCTGGGCAAGATTGGCACCCGGTACAGCGATGACAAACTCGTTCGATTCGCTGATGCACTGGTGCATATAGCGTTCCTTGCCCACAGCGACAGCAATCATTGGTGGCTTGAACGAAGTTCGCATTTTCCATCCCACAGTCATCACATGAGGTTTTCCTTCAGGATCGATACTGGTTACCAGAACCACGCGTTCTGGCGTATTCCATACAGACATGGCCTCTTTAAAAGTCACTTGCTTCATCCTTGGTGATTCCTTTCGCAGTGGTTTGATGTGCAGCGGTAGTTAATGCAATTAACCAATATAGATCAATTGATATTCCATAATATTCTTCTTCTATATTAAAAATCCGTCATTGCAAAACGCAAAAAGATTTCGTATTGTTATCCTTATTTACGGGAGGAAGAGATGACAATAAACTCGCCGGCACCAAAAGAAATAGATTCACTCCGGTTTGACCGTGTCAGGGCAAAATTCAGACAGATTTTCGATGTCAATCCGACAGCGATCGTACGAGCACCTGGTCGGGTAAACTTGATTGGAGAACATACCGACTATAATGGGTATCCTGTTCTACCCATGGCCATCGAACGTGACATTCTCATCGGACTCAAGCCAAGACAAAAGCCTCAGATCCGGGTTGACAATACTCTCTCAAAATATGGCGCCAGAACATTCTTTCTGGATCAGCCCATACAACCGTATCGCCAGGGTGACTGGGGCAACTATATCAAAGC
>CAYNUX010000530.1:0-2757 GCA_964400115.1 uncultured Cytophagia bacterium | reverse complement strand
AAGGATCTCAAACCCCAGGGCAGAATGGTGCGCAGCGACCGGTTCAAGTATTGTGCTTATGATCTGGGTGATGAACGAGAATCTCTGATCGATATGGAAAACGATCCCGGTGAAATGGTCAACCTGGCAGGAGAGGAAACTTACCAGACTGTTCTTGAACAGCATCGGCAATATCTGGCTGATTTCTGTCGAGAGCATCACGATGATTTTAAATTGCCCTTTGCATGATTACTCGAGATTTTGCTTTAACTGAATTATACAATTAACGCCCAGAGGCTTGTTTTGAAAATTTTGTTTATTGGCGGAACCGGAGTGATCAGTTCAGCCTGTTCAGATCTGTGCATCGAAAAAGATCATGATCTCTATTTGGTCACCCGCGGTCACTCTTTTCGTCCGCCTCCAAAAGGGGCAAAGCTTTTCAAGGGAGATATTCGCGATTCCCGGGCCATGCATGCTTTGCTCAACGAGCACGAGTGGGATGTCGTGGTGGACTGGATCGCGTTCACCCCTGATCGCGTAAAGGCAGATATAGAGCTGTTCAGGGAAAAAATAAAACAGTATATATTTATCAGTTCTGCCTCGGCTTACCAAACGCCCCCTGAGCGATTGCCAATTACAGAGTCTACACCTTTGTCCAATCCTTATTGGCAATACAGTCGCGATAAAATCGCCTGTGAAAAAGAGCTTTTCAATACCCTGAACACAATTGATTTTCCTGTAACCATTGTACGTCCATCTCATACATATGATTATACAAAAATTCCCCTAAAAGGAGGTTATCTGTTCTTTGATCGTCTGAAAAAAGGCAAAAAGATTATCATTCACGGGGATGGTACGTCAATCTGGACGCTCACGCACCACAGGGATTTTGCCAAGGGATTTGTCGGGTTGCTGGGACAGCCCCAAGCCATAGGCGAAGCATTTCATATCACATCAGATGAATGGCTGACCTGGAATCAGATCGCAACCCTTTTGGCCAATGCCGCCGGATATGAACCGGATATCATCCATCTTCCTTCCGATTTTATCGCACGGTATGACCCCGAGTGGGGAGCCGGCCTCCTGGGCGATAAAGCCCATAGCATGATTTTCGACAATACAAAAATAAAACAAAGGGTCCCGGATTTCGAGGCCACGATCTCTTTAGAAGAGGGCGCTAAAGAAATCATTGAATGGTATGCCGATCATCCGGAGCAGCAAACCAGTGATACAAATCTCGATTCCGGAATGGAACGAATGATCTCAAAATACATGATGTAATGGTTTAACGAATCGATGTTTTTCTCAGCTTGCTTAATCTCAACATTTTCTCGAACACACGATCCATGTATTCTCTGTGCTCAAGCCGTTTAACGATTTTCTAAATGCATCGCCAGAAAACAGCTGATTCCTGATCCGGAAAGCAGCACTCTCCTTTATGGCTGCGGGATGATAAACAGTGTCACACTTTGTTGCGACGGAACGGTAAATTTTGCCTTGTGGGGCAAACTCTGTATTTCCAATTGTCCGTCATCGAGCAGGGTGCCATTCTCTGAATTCAATGTCCAGCGATAGGTGCCGGGTTCAAGCTGCCATAATTGCATGCCGATCATCTCTTGTTTTGAACCGAAATTATAAAACTCTGTTACGAGCGTGGATTCGCTCCATCCCAGAACGGCTCTGGCAATGTCTGTAGAATCCGGAAGCCAGGTAACGGCAAATGACGGCACCCGGTCACCACGGGGTTCGGAGCCGCCGAAAAGGTGTTGCACGTATTCCGGCGGAAACCGATAGTATACACGATCGGTGTACATGACTTTAGTGGTCCACATATCCAGATTTACGCCCAATAGCGTTTCCATCTCTTGTGCCTGCTGATTCATCAGATCGAGAATTTGCGTGCGATCGAGATCCGGTGTCACCCCAAAAGCAGAATCGAACTCACGGTCATTGGCAAGCTGCCTGTAAAGATAAAAAGATTCCGGATTTTCCCGGATCGTTTTACACAGCTCTGGATAGCGTTCGCATTCGTTCATCACGCTGAAACTCTTTTCTGCGATATCCAGCCAGTGCGAGTCGCCAGTCAATTCATAGAGTCCCAAAATAAAGCTCGTGATAACCTCTTGCGAGCGTCCCGACCACTGAAAATAGTCCCATTCGGCGTCTGGCTTGTCCCATTCATCGGATCGAATGAGATAATTGCCGGTTTTAGATTCCATGGCGGAAGGAAAGATGCCTGAGGGTTTACCGTGATCAGTGGAGCGCATAGCCTTGCCCCAGGATTCTCCCCACAGGGATAAACGATGGATGAGATCCTCATTCTGCGTCAAATAGGCATACCATAAAGCCGGACCGGCTGCCCGCAGATTAAAAAACACATCGAGGCCGCGATTATTGGATGTATCCAGTTCGGTACAATTGTACCATGAACTGCCAAAACGCCAAAATCCATCGGGTTGTTCGTATAGCCAATTGGACAGACAATCAGTGGTCATGGCGAGTCGTTCGAGCACCTGTGCATCATCAGGATAAAGCGCAGCGAGATAGGGTTCGGTATCGCTTGTCGGTTCGGCGGAATGTTCAACATCACGAATATCGGCGTTATAGCCATTTTCGATTTCATCGCTGTACCACAATCCATCGGCCACATTTTTCACCCCTTTGGCGGCAACCGGAGATCCCAGTCCGGCCGCCTGGATGATCCAGTGCCGCAGGATTTCCACATCATCGCCCCAGCCACCGCCGAGCTGACCGTCAGGCAACTGTCTCTCATTGACC
>CAYNUX010000529.1:0-2767 GCA_964400115.1 uncultured Cytophagia bacterium | reverse complement strand
CGGGATGTGGGTCGTATGGTCGATCTCATCGATGACTTGGGATTGCGGGAAAAGACTCTGATTATTTTTACCAGTGACAACGGCGGACACGCCACAGTATGGGATCGCATGAATACCAGCGGTCCGCTCACAGGTTACAAACGCGACCTCACAGAAGGAGGGATCCGGGTGCCGTTTATCGCACGATGGCACGGAACCGTTCCTGAAAACCAGGCCAGCGATGAGATCATTGCCTTTCAGGATATGATGCCCACCTTTGCGGAACTGGCCGGCGTGAAACCCGCAAAAGATATAGACGGCATATCTGTGGTCAAGGCTTTGATGGGCGACGAGCTGGATCAGCCGCACGAATATCTCTACTGGGACTATGGTCACTGCCGCGACCGCTATGACCAGGCCGTGCGCATGGGCAAATGGAAAGGCATACGCAGGGGACAGGCCAATGACATCGAGCTCTATGATCTGAGTGTCGATATCGCCGAAGAGAACGATCTGGCAGAGCAACACCCCGAGATTGTCCGTCAGATCGGGGAGATCATGCAAACCGCCTTGGTGCCCAGCGAGTGCTATCCCATCGGCAAGCTGTATCAGGGCGGCCCGATATGGAAAAAATCAGCCTTGAAGTGACTTTTGAAACACGTAAAATCAATGGAATGTTCAGATGTGCAGCCGTTCATTTTGTCTTTATCGGTTTCTAATTCTCTGGTTCGGTGTTTTTTCGGTAATTCGCTCCGGATTCGCATCTTCTTTGTTTCATACAGAGCAACAACAATCGAGCCACCCAAAATTATCGGAATCGCGCCCGTCTAAAGAATATACATTGAAATACAAAATAATAGGTATCCTTTCAGGTATTCCCGCAGGAGCGTTCGCTGGTTGGGGAATTGCGCAGGCGATCGCTCAAGATGACGATTGGGAGCACGGGATTCGCGGTGCTGCTATCGGTGCATCTTTGTTGCCTTTTGTGTGCTTTGAACTCATGAATCATAAATATGATGCCGGTCATCCTCAAAATACTATGAGAATCTCTGCACAAACTTACTTTGCTTTTCCCGGGCAATATTCTGCAAATAAGCGGATGAATTACGCTCTTGCCTGGGGCAAATCCTATTTTTTATCAAACCGATGGAATCTGAATTTTGAAATGCGGTATAAAAGAACCAAATTCAGACTCGACCGGCAAACGGTGCGATATCTTTCGCCTCATGCAAAGTCTGTTTATAAGGTTGATATTGATTTTTGTATAGATTATGTCGATATTTCTCTTGTACCTCACGTTAAAATTCCGTTATTAGAAAACGATACTCAATTCGGTTTCTTTTTTGGGCCGGTCATTTCAGTTCCTGTGAGTGACAATACCGATTATCAATTCCTGTACGTGTGGGATTCAGCCACTTTTAAGGGTCCTGTTCAGTTCAATAGCGAATATGAACCGTTTGGGATCATGCCATTTTTCGCTCTATATTGGGGTCTGGGAATACACAAAAGCGGCTTTGTTTTGGGGTGCTCTTATTTTCGCTCTGTCGGTAAAACATCCCAGATAGAACCCTATAAAGAAAAATTTCTATATCACGAGTTTAGTGTCCGTTTAGGATATGAATTTTAAACCAATGAAAGCGAGCAAGTCTATGAAACGAAGAGATTTTATGAAATTGGCCGGTGCAGGAATCGCGGGATCCCTGTTATCAGGCTGTGCCAAAAATTCAACCTCAAAACAACCCAATATCCTTCTGATCATCACAGACCAGCAGTTCGCTGACGGTATGAGTTGTGTTATGGGATCCGAATATATCAACACTCCCCACATGGATGCACTGGCCAGAGAGGGAGTACGGTTTGTGCGCACCTATACGCCCAATCCCTTGTGCCTGCCCATGCGTACCTCTATGTTTACCGGACGTTTTCCTCATCAAACCGGTGCATTGAACAATGGCAGTCCGGATATCGATGCAGACGAGCACGTCTTTTTAGGCAAGATTTTCAAAGACGCCGGATACGAGACTGCTTATTTCGGCAAATGGCATATCGCTTTTGACGATAAAAATAGCGATATCCATGGATTTGAAAAATATGTGGGCCGGGAAGCAAAACTCGACCCCACCTATATCGCCGATTATCTCAAAGAGCCCCATGAGCGGCCGTTTCTGGCAGTGGCCTCATTTCTGAGTCCACACGAAGTCTGCCAATGGGCCCGCAAAGAAGAGTTACCCGGTGGACCGATCGATACAGTACCTCCCAAAGATGACTTGCCGCCGTTGCTGCCCAATTTCGATCCGCCGAAAAACGAAACCGATATCATGACCCACATGCGCAAGTCCTATCAGGCTCACCGGCTCTTTCCGGTAGGGGATTATACGGAAGAGGATTGGCGTAGGCTACGTTGGGGCTATTACCGTCTCATCGAACGGGGAGACAGATTCGTCGGAACCGTGCTCGATGCCCTGGATGAGGCAGGCCTCAAAGAGGACACCTTGGTAATCTTTATGAGCGATCATGGCGATTGTCATGGCGCCCACCACTGGAACCAGAAAACCGTTTTCTATGACGAATCGGCCCGGGTGCCGTTTATCATGCGCTGGCCCGGTCACACGACACAGGGCACCCAGGATGTCCTGGTCAATACCGGCACCGATATGATTCCGACACTGTGCGATTTTGCAGGGATCGAGAAACCGGCTGACTTGCCGGGCAAGAGCCTGAAAGCCCCTGCACAAGGCCAAACCACTGACTGGCAACGCGAGTTTATCGTGGTCGAAAATCACATGGT
>CAYNUX010000528.1:0-2771 GCA_964400115.1 uncultured Cytophagia bacterium | reverse complement strand
GCATAAGCTTTAACGCTCAGCGAAGTCATGGCACGAATAAATTCATCAAAAAAATAGGCAACTGGAAAGGCTAACGCAAGAGCGATAAAATCAAAGCCCTTCTTAATTTTGCCTAAAAAGCGTTCTCTATCAGATAACATATCACATCCGTTGAAATTGAACCATCCTGGTGCTGATCGAGCCGATCCTATTTTTTTTCTGGTATCAGATGGTGTACGTTTTCGTAAAACCATTCTACAAACTTTTCAATACCAGCTTTGACAAGAGTTTGCGGATCATAATTTAGCTCTTTTCGTGCCAGAGTGATGTCTGCATAGGTTATAGGGACATCGCCGGGTTGCTCTGGTTGGAAATCGAGTTTGGCTTTTGCGCCCATGGTTTTTTCCAGCAATTCAATCAGGTTCAACAACTCTATAGTAGATGATTCACCCAAATTATATATATGATATCCATGGCAGTGTTCTATGGAGCCCAGAATGCCTTGAACGATATCGTCGATATAGGTATAATCTCGTCGACTATTTCCTTTACCAAATACCGGGATGGGTTGGCCCAGATAAATATTTTGTGCAAATTTATGAATCGCCATATCCGGTCTTTGCCTGGGACCATAAACCGTAAAAAAACGAAGTCCGGTCGTATGAATTCCATAGAGATGATGATAGGTATGGGCAATCAGTTCGGTCGCTTTTTTGGTTGCAGCATAGGGAGATATGGGATTATCTACAAAATCGTTCTCGGAAAACGGCACTTTTTTATTGGCACCATAAACCGACGAAGAGGAGGCATAAATAAATTTATTCACACTGTATTTTTGACAACAATCGAGGAGGTTCATGGTCCCTTGAATATTCACCTGAGCATATAGTTTTGGTTGTTGAATTGAGGGCCGAACACCCGCACGGGCAGCAAGATGAATCACCGCATCATAGGTGTTTTCCTGAAACAAGTTTTCCAACAACTTTGTATCCAGGATATCGCCTCTGAAAAGTGTAAAGCCGGTATGACCGCCAGACGCTTTCAGATTATCATTTTTGATCGCTGGCGAATAATAATCATTAAAGTTATCCAAACAGTGCACCACATTACCGCGTGCAAGTAAATGTTCCACGAGGTGGGATCCGATAAAACCGCCCCCCCCGGTAACCAGCAAATTCATCTTTAGCTCCTTAATATTGGTAATAACTGTATTGATCTTGCACCAGAGTAGAGTCGGTACCGTTGACGACCACACCGACCAGATTTACTGGAACCTGTCGAAAAACTTTGATTTTTTCTTCAGCCTGGTGCTTGTTGGTCATTGCTGCTCTGGCGACGATCGTCACGGCATCGACCTGTGTGCCGAGAACCACAGCATCAGTAGCAGCTTCCATGGGTGGGGTGTCAAAAATGATAAAATCGAATTTACGTCGGGCCTCTTCTAAAAAGCGCTTCATTTGGAAAGATCCCAATAGTTCTGATGGGTTTGGCAGCATTTTCCCACAGCTGATAACCGAAAGATTGGGAACATGAGTCGTCTGAACCACGGATGAGAGCGTTGCATTGCCGCTGAGATAATTGGTAAAACCCGGACTCTTTTTTATACCAAACGTATTATGAAGAACGCCTCTGCGTAAATCGGCATCAACGAGCAATGTGTTTGAGCGTTGTTGGCCCATAATAATGGCCAAATTGCTTGCTGTGAACGATTTCCCTTCTTCTGGCCCTATACTGGTCAGAACCAGAGTTTGTATGGCTTTACTTTTTTTGGAAAACAACAATTGTGTTCGCAACGCCCGATAAGACTCACCAATGGGGGTAGGCGAATAGTCATGAGTCACCAACTGCCGGTCTATCTGTTTGACTTTTTCATAATCGTGATATTCGGGAATATCTTTAAAGTCCACAATAGGAATCGTGCCGATTATCTCGAGTTCGAATGTTTTTTGCATCTCGTCAAGTGTCCGGATTTTTCGGTCAGTGACATCGATCAAAACGGATATCGCCACACCAAGAAAGAACCCCAATGCTGCCCCCATGATCATTTTGCCGCTTTTATCGGCGTTCATGGCGGCACGAGGCGGTAAAGCGGGATCCTGGATAATAATATTACCATTGTCAACCGACTCTTCTACAGAACGCTTATCGATCTCGGCGCGCACTTTGTTATAGATATTTTCACCAATGTCCAGTCGGTTTTGCAATTCGTTGAGCCTGGATTCTTCACTGGGAAAAGTTCGCAACTTGGATTCCAGGCGCTGTTTCTCATCCTTGAGATCCCTTTCCTGGCGGGTTAAGGTATTGAGGTGTTTTGATGAAAATGAGACAATCTCATCCTGAGTATCTTCGATTTTGGTTGCTAATTCAGTAACAGGTTGATAGTCTTCTGAATATCGATCCAACAGATCATCATATTGGTTCAACTGATCTTTAAGGGTTTCACGCAAAATAGCCAGATTGGGCTCACTTGCCATGCCTTCGAAATTGGCCAGTTGACTGACGATATATCTGCGAAATTGTACAGGATTGGTACCTTCTGGTTTTTCATCGAGCTTGTCCAGTAATGTTTTAAGATTAGCGCGCATTCTTGGCAATCTCTGCAGTTCCCTCTCCACGGCCAAAAGCCTTTCGGTGACAGACTGTTTTTCGAATTCCAGAGAAAGAGGATACCGGGCGTTAAATTGTCTCATCTCTTCTTCTGCTCGATCCAGATTTGCCTTTGCCGACATCAGACGTTGCTGCAAATTTTTCATAGCTCCGGATTGATCCAGGGAATTTAATTCCAAAGCTTC
>CAYNUX010000527.1:0-2772 GCA_964400115.1 uncultured Cytophagia bacterium | reverse complement strand
CTTGAATTCTTATTTTAGCGAACTCTATGGGCAACCCGGGTCGTTAAATGACCTGTTTACCTCAGAGCCCCCCTGCCTGAGAATCAACACACTAAAGTCTTCAGTACAAGAGGTCGCTGAATTCATGAACAAAAAGGGGGTTAAATCAAAGTCGCATCCCCTAAATTCCCGAGGAGCGATTATCCTGCATGATCCGTTGCCAATGAGTCATACGCTGGGCTTTTATAACAGTTCCTTTTTCTATCAGGGTATTTCATCGCAATTGCCGGCGCTTGCACTGAGCCCCAAACCCGGTGAAACCGTTCTGGACATGTCTGCGGCACCGGGGTCAAAATCGACACAAATCGCCGATTTGATGCAGAATCGGGGCCGGCTTTTTTCTGCAGATTCTTCTTTTAAGCGGTTGCAGCCATTAATGACAAATCTGGATCGTGCAGGCGCCATGAATAGTGTCGTCTATTTTATGCTTGGTCAAAGATGGGGAAGACTCTATCCGGAGTTTTTTGATAAAGTGCTGATTGACGCACCCTGTAGTAATCTGGGTAAAAACCCCAACTTGTTTATTGATTCAGAAAATTGGACTCCTTTACGTCTGACCGGTCACACAAACCTTCAGGAATTATTGCTCATATCAGCCCTCAAAGCGGTACGTGTCGGAGGAACTGTCGTCTATTCCACATGTTCGGTTTCTGTGGAGGAAAATGAACACCTTGTAGACCGGGTATTGAAGAAATCCGGAGACCGTGTAAAGATCGAATCCATTCCTCTTTTCGCGCACGAGTGGCTCAAACCAGGTCTGACATCTCATGGGGGTCGTTCTTTTCACCCGGATCTGGAAAAGGCGCGCCGAATTCCTCCGTTTCCCCATCCTGTAGAAGGGTTTTTCATGGTAAGATTGAAAAAGCTTGGCTCTTTTCCTGTTCGTCCCTCTGATTCAGTGAAAATGAATGAAACATCCTCTGCCAATCACCCTGACATTGCACCTTATCTGGAGAGAATCTCCAAGAGATGGGGCATCGCAGAAAACAGGCTGGACAATTATCGGTACTATAAAACCCAAAAACGAATTTACATGCTTTCCCCGGAATGGTGTGAAATTCCTGAGCACAAAATGATAAAGCCGGGCATACCATTAATCGAAATTAAAGGCAGAACGTTAAAAATTATGGGAGCGGCTGCCCAGCTGTTAAGCCAGGATATAAGCAATTCGATCATTGAACTCGAGACAGAACAGGTCATGCAGTTGTTTCACAACGGCAGTATAAACCTGGAGGATAAGCGCAATGGATACTTTGCCCTTTCAATAGATGGCAAAATCATTACATCCATGTCCCTGTTCAAAGGATTTTCCAAAATACATCTCCCTCACCATTTTCAATTGGTGCTATAAACGGAACAAAATACCGAATAGATAGAACAACAAGTGGTGTTTTGTATTTATACTAAAACAATATTGAATTTAATTTAAATAACAGGTCTAGTCATGCCAATTGATGAACCAACCATTCAAGAAACATTTGACAAAATGCAAAACCGATTGGGCAAGCTGATACCAGAGGCCGAGCTATTTGAAAAAGCCCGTCTGGTGTATGAAATCAATCGGCTAAAAAAGGAGCGCAATGCCGTTATTCTGGGTCATAATTATATGGAGCCTGCGCTATATGCAACCATTCCTGATTTTGCCGGGGATTCACTGGAACTGAGCCGCAAAGCCGCCGAGACAGACAAAGATGTCATTGTTTTCTGTGGTGTTCGCTTTATGGCTGAAACCGCAAAAATACTCAGTCCGAACAAAACGGTATTGCTGCCAGCCAAAAAAGCCGGTTGTTCGCTTGCAGAAAGCATCACTGCTGAGGATGTGCGGGAACTGAAAAAACTGTATCCCGGTGTTCCAGTAGTCACGTATGTGAATACCTATGCCGATGTCAAGGCAGAAAGCGATTATTGTTGCACATCCGGCAATGCCCACAAGGTGATAGAGCATATCAATTCGGACAAGGTCATTTTTTTACCCGACGAATACCTCGCCGGAAATGTGGCAAAAGAGACAGGCAAAACCATTGTTTTTCCGGTCAAGGGAGCGGCGGGATTGCGAAAACCGGAATCAAACATGGAATATGCCATGATCGGCTGGAAAGGCCGATGTGAGGTTCATGAGCAGTTTACGGTAGAGGACATAAAAAATATCCGCAAACAATTTCCTGATGTGGTTATTCTGGCGCATCCCGAATGCAGTCCCGAGGTCACAGCCGCCTCTGATTTTTCCGGCAGTACCTCTGCGATGATCAATTATGTAAAGGATGTCAAGGCTGAACGCTATCTGTTATTGACTGAATGTAGTATGGGTGACAATATTGCTGCAGAAAATCCGGGTAAAGAGATGCTGCGATTGTGCAGTGTACGATGCCCGCATATGAATGAAATCACATTGCAAGATACGCTGGAATCGCTGCAAAAAATGCAATATCAAATCGAGGTTCCTGAAGATATTCGGGTCAAAGCTTATCGTGCAGTAGAAAGAATGCTGCAGATTGTCTAATATTGAGCTTTTAACGCGATACGCCTATGGGAATTCCTAAACCTTTTATTGTGTTACTGCAAAAGCAATCGGAAAACACGGTTGGTTTGTAAGGAAATCTCATCATGATAAACAGATCTTTTGAACATGCCATGGTTCTTGGGGCAACAAAGAGCGATACAAGAGATACTCTTTTATCCATGCTGACCACAAAAAATGGTAAACTCGGACACACAACAAATGCATACAACTCG
>CAYNUX010000526.1:0-2773 GCA_964400115.1 uncultured Cytophagia bacterium | reverse complement strand
TATTTTTAAAGTTTTGTATTCTACGTATATAATGGGAATATCATGCCAAACAGGTTGCCATGTCCAGTGTCTTGAAGTTTTGCGGTCAGATCGGAGAATGCTATTTGGTTTGGGAATAATCAAAAAACAGCCTCATAAACAGGAATCAAAAAAACATCATTTATACAACCGGTCAACACCAAAGCAACTTTGACTGTCATAATATCTGTGGTATAATATCACTAATAGTGTGACAATTTTCCACACTTTATTAACCCGAACATATTGCCTGCCGGTTGAATAGTAAATCCGGGAAAAAATAATAAAGCTGTACATTTGTTCATTGCACAGGGAGCGCAAAAATTCCGGGTGGTACAGCTTGCCGGTGGCTTGAAAATTGCTGATCCTGCCTTTAAAATACATTGCTACCTTTGGATTTCAACCTTTAAATAACATACGGGAGTATGCAAAATCAATTTCATTCAAAACCCCTGAAAGACATTTTCGAAACGTTTGGTTCGTCCGAAAATGGACTGGATCAGCACCAGGTGAGTAACAACCGAAAGAAATACGGTTCCAACAGACTACAACCAAGCGAAAAAAAGAGTATCTGGGAATTGCTGTTTTCCCAGGTGAACAACCTGGTAATCTACCTGCTTGCGGCAGCATGTATCATTTCGATCATCTTCAGCGATTATCCGGAGGCGATCGCAATTTTTATCGTTATCATACTCAATACGATCATCGGGTTCGTTATGGAATACAGGGCACAAACCTCTTTGGAGGCACTGAGCAAAAAGGATCCCATGCATGCCACAGCAAAAAGAGAGGGTAAAAGAATCGATCTGAAAGCCGTTGAACTGGTCCCCGGAGATATCATTCACCTGGAGTCGGGGGATATCGTTCCAGCCGATGCAAGAATCATCTCTTCCAAAGAGCTGAATGCCGATGAGTCGATGCTGACCGGTGAATCCCTGCCGGCAGACAAAAAACCTGGTGATCTGTCAGAAAATACCCAAATGGCCGACCAGACAAACATGCTATTCAAAGGCACTGCCATTACCACCGGCAAGTCAGAAGCGGTAGTGGTGGCTACAGGAATGAAATCAGAGCTGGGTAAGATCTCCGGGATGGTGAAAGAGGCCACCAAAGATGAGATTCCTTTGAACAGAAAATTGGAAAAATTCTCAAAAAAGCTGATATGGCTGATTTTGGGATTATCGGTTGTGTTTATCCTGGCAGGCCTGATCGCAGGCAAAGAGATCTATCTGCTGTTGCAGACTGCCATTGCATGGACCGTGGCAGCAATCCCCGAAGGACTCGCCATCGTTGCCAGTCTCGCCCTGGCCAGGGGAATGGTCCGGCTGTCAAAACAGAATGTCATTATCAGAAAACTGGCAGCCATTGAAACCCTCGGTTCAACCACCATGATCCTCACCGATAAAACCGGTACGCTTACAAAGAACAGGCTGACAGCCATTGTGCTTGATACCTCTTCAAAAAAGCATGAACTTGATAAGGATGGAAAGGAAAAAGAGAATAATAAGGAGGAGCAGGCCGGGACTGAAAGTTTTCAAAAAGCTTTCAGGGTATTTAGCCTTTGTAATGATGTTGCTGAAGACAAAGATGGCTTTCGCGGGGATCCCCTGGAGGTGGCATTGCTGGAATTCAGCCGGGAATACGATGAGCAAAAATTCAAAAAACTACGGAAGCTGGAGAAAGTGAACGAGGATCCTTTCGATTCAGATAGCATGCTCATGGGAACGATACATGAAACGGACGATTCCCTTTTCATCGCTGCCAAGGGAGCAACGTCTGCCATTCTCGACCGGTGTACCCATTACATAAAGAATGGCAGCACTGCAAAGCTGGATAAAAAAACAAAAGAAAAATGGAGCAAAGCAGACAAAAGCTATTCAGCCGATGGATTGAAGGTCATCGGACTGGCCTGTCGTGAAGAGTCAAAAAAGAGAAAAAAAGAGCTTGCTGAACAAGGGGAATTCTTAGAAGACCTTGTTTTTATAGGCGTTGTAGGTTTCCTTGATCCGGTAAGAAAGGATGTGAGAAAACCGATTCAGACTTGCCATAAATCCGGAATCAGGGTTGTGATGGTAACAGGTGATCATCCCGAAACAGCGCTGAATATTGCCAAAGAGGTAAACCTAATTGATCCGGAAAAGAAAGAAGAAGAAATTGTTGTCCATGGCCGGGACCTGGAGAATACGCACGATTTCAGTAACGTTGCCGTATTCGCACGGGTCGATCCGGCACAGAAGCTTGACATTATAACCCAATTTAAGGAACAGGGGGAGATTGTTGCCATGACAGGAGATGGAGTGAATGATGCGCCGGCATTGAAAAAGGCAGATATAGGCATAGCCATGGGTAAACGGGGAACCCAGGTGGCCAGGGATGTATCCGATATGGTTCTGCTGGATGACGCATTTCCCTCCATCATCAATGCCATTGAACAGGGTCGCACCATTTTCCGTAACATCAAAAAATTTATCATTTATCAGCTCTCCTATCACCTGGCAGAAATCGTTATTATTGCGGGAATCAGCTTCTCCATGTTTCAATTACCATTGCTGCCACTACAAATCCTTTTGTTAAACATCATTTCTGATGTCTTTCCTGCCCTGGCGCTGGGCATCGGCAAGGGCAGTGGAAATGAGATGGACCTGCCACCCCGCGATCCCAAAGAACCCATTGTTACAAAAAAGGATTGGTACACAACCGTAATCTACGGAATAGTAATCAGTGTGTTTGTAACAGGTGCCTACATCTTGTCGGC
>CAYNUX010000525.1:0-2786 GCA_964400115.1 uncultured Cytophagia bacterium | reverse complement strand
GTGATATATTCGGCCACAGCCAGGAGCTGGGGAATGGGTTCAAACGGTTGTCCCATATAATCCTGATCGAGTCCGGCAATAATGACGCGTTTGCCTTTATCTGCCAGTTTTTGGCATACATTGACGAGATCCAGATCAAAAAATTGTGCTTCATCGATGCCAATGACATCGGCATCATTGCATTGCTTCATGATTTCCTGTGCTGTTTTTACAGCCACAGAGGGCACCCGCTGATCATCATGAGACACCACATGATCGATGGAATAGCGATTATCGATCACAGGTTTGAAAATTTTGACTCGCATTTTGGCGATTTGGGCGCGGCGAAGGCGGCGTATGAGTTCTTCGGTTTTGCCGCTGAACATACTGCCACAAATGACCTCGATCCACCCTATTCCTTTGGGGACAATGCTTAGCATATATTTTTTTAATTCCTTATTCGGGGATGATGGGTTTTCCAAAGATGTGATGTAAATGATTTTTTAATGGAACTATATTCTGTTGAAAAGGATTGGTTTCTCCGTTTAAAACCAAATCCGCATATTTTTTCCCGGGTTCTACAAACTCTATATACATGGGACGCACTGTGGAGAGGTATTGATCGATCACCGATTCAATCGAGCGGCCCCTTTCTCTGATATCCCTTTGTAATCTACGGATAAAACAGAGATCCAGGGGGGTATCGACAAATATTTTATAGTCCAGGATTTCTCTGATCCGTTGATCATGAAAAATGAGAATACCGTCCACGATTAAAACGCGAGGTGAATCGAGTCTAGTGTTCGTTGGGTGTCTGGTATGCGTTTTAAAATCGTAATTTGGGTGTTGGATAGGTTGGCCGTTTTTCAAGACATAGAGTTGTTTGGCCATCAAATCAAAATCAATCGCGTCAGGATGATCGAAATTGGATGCTGCCCGTTCATTCAGGGAAAGATGCTCAAGAGAGTGGTAATAGGTATCCTGAGCCAGCAGGGCTCCGTCTTTTGGAGGAAGAAAGCTTAAAAGACGGTGTGCAAAAGTACTTTTGCCGGACCCGGATGCACCGGCAATGCCGATTATAAAACAAGTCATTTTGGGTTCAGAAAGTTGCTGCCAAAGGCATTAGGTAAAAGATTCGATAGTTTAGTTTCTTCATAATCAGAGCCGCTGACAATGATAACCTGGATATCCCCTGCCAGATCCCACATCACTTGCCTGCAAGCTCCGCAGGGAGGGCAGGGTAGGGTGCCTGGGCCGACAATGGCGATGGCTTGAAAGTCTCTGCATCCATCAGAGATTGCTTTGAATAAAGCCACTCTTTCCGCACACATTGACAGACCATAAGAGCTGTTTTCAATATTGCATCCCAGGTGGATATTGCCATCCGCGTCCTGCAACGCTGCGCCTACCTGAAAATTGGAATAGGGAGATACTGCATGATTTTGGGCCTGTCGTGCTTGTGTTATGAGCTCGTGAATATCCATACCATACACTCCCCAAAAAAAATGCCAGGATAAGATTTTATCCTGGCTAAAGTAAGAATTATTGTTTAGAAAAAAAAGTTGTTTGTTTAACCTGATCTTGTTAAAATGGAAGGTCGTCCACGTCTTCAGATGCCTGACTTTGGTCGAATTCAGCCTCAGGAGGAGCTTCTGCGGATGCCGGTGAGGAAGAAGTGTCTCGATCGCCTCTGCCTCCGAGTAATTGAATACTGTCAGCGAGCACTTCGGTTGTGTACCGTTTGGTGCCATCTTTATCTTCCCAGGAGCGCGTGGTTATTTTACCTTCGACATAGACCTGGGATCCCTTTTTTGCGTATTGATTGATAATCTCGGCAAGCTTGCGCCAGGCAACGATACGGTGCCATTCTGTATTCTCGACCTGATTTCCATCCTGGGCTTTATAGCTGGTATTGGTCGCAATGCTCATGTTAAGTACAGCCGTGTTGGACGGGGTATATTTTAGCTCGGGATCGGCGCCCAGGCGTCCGATTAACATGACTTTGTTCAAGGTGCCTTTGCTGTCAAATGCCATAATTTCCTCCACTTTATTTTTAATGATTGCTTTAAATTAGAAAATTTTATCGACATTGTCAAGAAAAATATGAGAATTTTTAATGAAAAAAATGTTTTTAGAGTTTCGGATACAGGCTATCGATATGCAAGACGAAACCTTTTGTCTTTATAGAGAGCCTGTGGATTCGAACCTGCTGCAATCTATCAGAAAAATAGGATTAATTCAACCCTTATTCCTGCAAAAAAGGGATAATAGCACATTTCGAATCGTCGATGGATTCAAGCGCATGGCTGCATTGTCTGAACTCGGCATTGAACCTGTTCCTGCTTTTGTCACTGATCAATCAAATGACGTGCAGGTTTTTAAATCCGGAATTGAACATAATATTGCACTGCGCTCTTTACATGTCATGGAAATTGCCGGGTTGATCCAAAAATCAGAGTGCTGTTTTTCGCTCAATAAAACAGAGATCGTGCAAGAATTCTTTCCATTATTGGGTTTTGGCGCCAATCCCAAAGTCTATGATCTTTATGCCCCTTTGATTTCTCTTGATCCGGACTGGCAACAGGCCTTGCGTGCTGATCAGGTGTCCATAGAAGTTGCGGGTTCTATGGTCAATGAAACACTTGAAACCCGGCAGCAGTTTTTGCGTTGGATCAATATGATGCGATTGAATAAAAATCAGCAGCGGGATTTCTGGCAACTGATTAAAGATGTCGCGAGAATAGATCAAAGTTCTGAGATCGGAAGAGCGTCGTGTAGGGAAAGAGTGTAGATCTCGGTGGTCGCCG
>CAYNUX010000524.1:0-2786 GCA_964400115.1 uncultured Cytophagia bacterium | reverse complement strand
ATATTATTCACAACAGCCCTATGTGCAATGGATACCCTATCGAAATAACAGTCCCATCATGCAGGAGCTATTGCGTTTACATGCCGAAGACAAATTGACCGGACCGCAAAAGCTGTGGCTGAGTGACTCGAGACCTCCGGAAGAGCTGTATGATTGCGAGCAAGATCCGCATCATGTAAATAATCTCGCCAATGATCCGGCATATAAAGATCATCTGGAACGATTACGAACCGTGCTGGATCGATGGCGGCTGGAAACCGGCGATCTCGGAGATATTCCCGAGTCTCAGCTGGTGGAACGATGGTGGCCAGGTGGGATACAGCCAGAGACCAGTCCGGTGTGGTTCATTCCCAATGCTCCTGAAAATCGGGGAAAAAGCCGCATCACCGAAACGACAGTGCAGTTCACGGCGCCTGCTCAGGTAAAATTTTATTGTGCCACTCAGGGTGCCTCGATGGCCTATACTTTTGAGACCGGCGAGAATGCCCGATGGTTGATCTATACCGGTGCCATTCGTTTGCCCAAAGGTCAAAGCACGCTTTGTGCCCAGGCGATCAGGTATGGATACAAACCGAGTATAGAAACCCGGTGTACCTTTACTGTTGTTTAAGTCTTGACTTTTTGTCATTTTTTTGGTATTTCATCTATTGTGTGCAAACCAAATCAGGCTTTAGATCGTTGATTGATGCACGCCTGTCTATCATCTTGATATTGATAACAAGATTTCGGGGTATGAGTGTGTTTATTTGATAGTCTTTTGACTTTTCTAAAAATAAAGGAGGAAGCATGATCGAAGGAAGCAACGCAGAAGCGACGCGTAAATTGCGCATGGGAATGGTTGGAGGAGGTCCCGGTGCCTTTATCGGTGAAGTACATCGTAAAGCCGCCCGCATGGATGGCATGATCGAGCTTGTTGCAGGTGCATTTGACGCTGACCCCGCCAAGTCTCAGGAAATGGGTGAAATCCAAAATTTAGATCCAAAACGAGTCTATGATACGTATCAGGATATGGTAAAGGCAGAAGCGGCTTTACCTGAGGATGAACGTATCGATTTTGTTGCTGTGACGACTCCAAACAATTTGCATTATCCTATTGCCAAAGCTTTTCTGGATGCGGGTTTTAATGTGGTATGCGAAAAACCAATGACCATGGATGTAGAGGAAGCCAAAGCGCTCAAAGAAGCGGTTGAACAATCCGGTAAAGTGTTTGCCCTGTTGCACAATTATACAGGATACCCCATGGTCAAACAGGCACGCTACATGGTCAAAGAAGGCATGTTGGGAAAGATTCAAAAGATCGTGGTTGAATATCCCCAGGATTGGTTGCTGGAACGTATTGAAGCGACCGGACAAATGCAGGCTTCCTGGCGAACCGATCCTAAACAGGCGGGTGCCGGCGGATGTCTGGGGGATATCGGTACCCATGCTGAAAATCTCGCCGGTTATATCACCGGACTCGAAATTGAAGAGTTGTGTGCCGATCTGACAAGTTTTGTTGAGGGTCGTCCTTTGGATGATGACGTCAATATTTTGCTGCATTATGACAATGGTGCGCGCGGAGTTTTGCATTCTTCTCAGATTTCCACCGGACAAGAGAATAATCTCAATATTCGTGTCTGGGGCACCAAAGGCGCCATTCTGTGGTTCCAGGAAAATCCCAATTATCTCTATTATTTTCAACAAGGCAAGCCGGTGCAAATTTATCGCCGGGGTAATGATTATCTGTGTAACGCGGCACAGCGTGCCAATCGCATTCCCCCCGGTCACCCAGAGGCCTTTTTAGAAGCGTTTTCGAATATCTACAAAAATGCCTCCGATACCATGCGCGCCCAGATGGTGGGTAACGAGCCCACTGAACTGGAACTCGATTTCCCCAATGTTGACGATGGCCTAAAAGGGATGCAGTTTATCGAAACGGTTGTTGCCAGCAGCAAGAGCGATAAAAAATGGGAAAAATTCCATCGTTAAATTTTATCTCATAGCCGGGTTCCTGTATATCAGGAACCCGGTTTTTTCAGAGGTGTTGATCTAGCCCTGCAACCGATCTTGCCTTTTTACCCGGTATACCCATTTCCAGTACCAAGCCGCACGATGATCAAGTATGCGGACTGTGCTTGCGAAAATAAGCTCTCATCACCATCAAAAGTATGAATGTAAAGCCTGACCCCAGGAACATAATCTGTTGCATGGAGATCATGTCTGAGAGCCTGCCAATAAGGAGATTGCCCACTGTTACACCTGCCCCTGCATGAAACGCCCAGATTAAAGATTGCCCTGTAGAGCGCCATTCCCGGGGAATGATCAATTGCATAAAGTCAGTGGCTGATACCCAAAACAGCGACAACGTGAATCCCTGCAAAACCCCCATGATGACTGCGATGATCGGGGTCGATATGAAACCATATAGCAGCAATCGGATCACAGCCACGGTAACGACAGCGAGAAGCAAGTTGGGAGATTTGAATCGTTTGAGCAGCTTGCGACCCAGAAAGAAAAATGGAATTTCGCTCAGTGCCTGGATAGCGAATGCGAGTCCGACCATTTGATTTGATGCTCCAATATCCCGATAATAGAGATTGATGAAAACATAGATAGGTGCTAATCCTGTTCCCAGAAGGGTCAAGAGAATAAGAAATAAGACGACTTGTTTTCGGCTGAATAACCTCAGCGCCACCCTGATGTTTGTGTCAGGTAATACCGATTGAGGGGATGCAGGCAGCTTGACCAGTCTGGTGCCTGCCAGAATAAAGATATAAATAACTGCGGCAACAACAAAAATGATGACC
>CAYNUX010000523.1:0-2801 GCA_964400115.1 uncultured Cytophagia bacterium | reverse complement strand
GGAACTGTTGCTCTGGGCAATGTTTGTTTTCACAGTCGGGGTTACCGTGTTGCTGACGCAGGGTGTACGAAAAATACCCGTCCAATATGCAAAGCGCGTTGTCGGACGCAAAATCTATGGTGGACAATCGACGCATATTCCGCTGCGTGTCAATACTGCCGGTGTGATGCCTATTATCTTTGCTCAATCGATCCTGTTCGTTCCGCAGACGATCGTACAGTTTTTTCCGAATAGCGACTTTTTGCAATCTATAAATATGCTGTTCGATTATCAAAGCTGGGCTTACTGGATCATCTATGGCATTATGATTGTGTTCTTTACATATTTTTATACAGCCATCGCCTTTAATCCGGTGGATGTCGCTGACAATATGAAAAAATATGGCGGATTTATCCCGGGTGTGCGCCCCGGAAAAAAGACTGCAGAATATATAGACAATATTCTGACACGTATTACACTGCCTGGCTCCATTATTCTGGCCTTGATCGCATTGTTACCGTCTATTGTTGTCAAATTTACCAATGTGAGCTATAACTTTGCCAGCTTTTATGGAGGTACGTCATTACTGATCGTGGTCGGTGTTGCCTTGGATACAATTCAACAGATCGAATCGCATTTGTTGATGCGCCATTATGATGGATTTATGAAAAGCGGTAAACTCCGCGGAAGAAAACGATTCTAGTAAAGGAAGTTTTGGTTATGCGATTGATTTTTCTCGGAGCCCCGGGCACAGGAAAAGGCACGCAGGCAAGCGTGTTGTCCGATAAATATAAACTTCCCCAGATCTCTACCGGTGATATCCTGCGAAAAGAAGTAAAACAGGGAAGCGAACTTGGCAAGAAAGCCAAAAAAGTTATGGATGAAGGCGGTCTTGTACCTGATGATATTATTCTGAAAATGATCGAGGCCCGCTTGTCAGAACCTGATTGCCAAAAAGGATATATTCTCGACGGCTTTCCGAGGACAATAGCCCAGGCAGAAGGATTGGACGATATCCTCGGTGAGAAAACCGTTCAAGGTGTGATTCAATTCGATATCGATCATGAGGTCGTCATTAAGCGAATCACTTCCCGGCGTGTATGTGTGGATTGTGGTGCCACATTTAATATGATAACCGATCCACCCCCTGAGAATATGGTCTGCCCACGATGCGGAGGAAAGATTATCCAACGGGATGATGATAAAAAAGAGACTGTCAAAAATAGATTAGACGTCTATGAAGAAAAAACCGCACCGTTGGTAGACTATTATGGAAATAAAGGGCTTTTGTACCATATCGATGCGGCTCAACCCGTAGCGGATGTTCGAAAAGAAATCGAAAAGATCTTTGAAAAACTAGCTAACGAGTCATGATCACCATAAAGAATTCGGAACAAATCGAAAAATTGCGCGCCAGTTCACGCATCGTGGTACAAGCTTTGGATTTGGTCGCTTTTCGAATTCAACCCGGTGTATCAACTCTGGAGCTGGATCAGACGATCGGGGAGTTTATCCACAGTAAAGGAGCGCGACCCGCGTTTCTGGGCTTTAGAGGATATCCTGCAAACAGTTGTATTTCTATCGATGAACAGGTTGTGCATGGTATTCCTGGAAACCGACGTCTCAAAGACGGTGAAATCGTCAGTATCGATATTGGGGTTGAACTGGACGGGTTTTATGGTGATGCAGCACGAACCTTTGCCGTCGGCAATGTCGATAAAGAAAAACTTGTTCTTATGCAGGTTACCAAAGAAGCTCTGCTCAAGGGTATTGAACAGGCTAGAGTCGGAAACAGACTCTATGATATCAGCGCAGCCATTCAAGGGGTTGTGGAACAAGCCGGCTTTGCTGTGGTTAGAGACCTGGTCGGTCACGGCATCGGCGAGGAAATGCACGAGCCTCCCCAGATCCCCAATTACGGCAAACGCGGAACCGGGCCACGGTTAAAAGCCGGCATGTCGTTTGCTATTGAACCTATGGTAAACATGGGTACCTGGAAGGTTCATACTTTGGCTGATCAGTGGACAGTCGTGACTGATGACAACAAGCCATCAGCACATTTTGAACATGATATCGTGATTACCGATGCCGAACCAGATATATTAACCATTTAAACAGGGAGTTTATGTCGAAAGAAAGCACGATCAAAGTAGATGGGACCATTTTGGAAACCCTACCCAACGCAACCTTTCGAGTTGAACTGGAAAATGGACATAAAGTTCTGGCTCATATCTCGGGTAAGATGAGAATGCATTTTATTAAAATATTGCCCGGCGACAAGGTAACCGTTGAATTGTCGCCTTATGATCTGAGCCGCGGTCGGATTACCTACCGTTACAAATGAGATGTTTTAACGTTTGGAGATAGTGATGAAAGTAGGATCATCTGTAAAACCGATTTGCGAAAATTGCAAAGTGATTCGACGTAAAGGCGTGATTCGAGTCATCTGTAAAAAGAATCCACGTCATAAGCAACGTCAGGGATAAATCTATAAAAACGAAGGAGTAAGATTTGGCTCGTATTGCTGGCGTAGATTTGCCGAGAGACAAACGTGTCGAGATTGCACTCACCTATATTTTTGGCATTGGTCTGACCACATCAAAGGATATTCTCGCGCAGTCCGGTGTGAACCCGGATATCCGTGTGCGGGAACTGGATCCTGATGATGTTGCCAAGATTAGGGACGTAGTAGCGGAGCACAAGGTCGAAGGTGCACTTCGTAGTGAAGTGACGATGAATATTAAACGCCTTATGGATATTGGTAGCTATCGTGGCCTCCGGCATCGGCGTAATTTACCGAGTCGAGGACAGCGCACACATAC